>JBNJHA010000145.1:0-2525 GCA_051748085.1 Thermodesulfobacteriota bacterium | reverse complement strand
TTGTCCGGGGACATGCTTCCGTTTCTGGAAACGAAACGCTCGGAGTCCGTGGCCAGGGGCAAAAAAGTCAAATGTTCGAATCCGCGTTCCCGCAGGGTGAACAGATTGTCCTTATCCCAGGTGAATATTGCGGTCCAGGGACTTTTTAAATTTTCATACAGGTAAAGAATAAGATGCGGATTATCCACGAACCATGAGGCCAGGGGCAGACGCATTTTTTGCAGAAGGTCCAGAAGCACGCCTTCCTTGTCCACGCCCAGATGATTGATGGTCAAAACAAAATCCGGTTTAAAATTCAAAACCGCCTCAAGCAGCTCCTGCACATATTCCTGCCTGCCTATTTCCTGATCCGGAAGCTGCAAAAAATGGTGCTCCACGCCCAGGCGGCGGCAGGCGGCCTGTATTTCGCCCATTAAAAAATACTGGCTGGTAATTAATAAAATTCGCGGCAAGTCCTGCTTGAAGCGCGCATACCTTGTTTTGGCCCAGAAATCATATCTGGAACTGGCTTCCAGATGGCTCAAAATATATTTGTAATACTTTGGATCCAGTCGAAGATAGGCAGGCAGGGAAAGCGCGTAAAAAGGAAGGCCGTTGTTTTCCAGCTGCCAGCGGGTAATACGGCTGAGCACGGTTTGCGGATCAGCATCGCTGATCCGCAAAAACTCGCCTTTTTCCAGCAAATCATCCGTGCCGGCAAATTCAGTCAGTGACAACTCCTTGTCAATAATCGCCAAAGGGCCGTTCCAGAAGGAGCGAACATAAGCAAGATAGCCTGGAGTCCCGGCGCCGACAAGAACCAGCAGTCTTTGCGCGCCAAGCTCTTCCAGACGCTTTAAATCATTTTCAACCCTTTTGTACGCGTATTTGCCCAAAAGCATGAACTCCCGACCGAAAGTCCTCAACTGAACGTCACTTAAAACGCCGTTTTTATCATAGGCAGCGGACAGGGAATATGAGTTGTCTTTTTTGTCCATTCATGACCATCCTTCAACATGCGGCCGATAAAAATAAAATTCCACGCGACGGTTTACAGCCCTGTTTTTCAAAGAAGTATTGGGGACCAGCGGCCGGGTATCGGCGTAGCCAACCGCTTTCAGGCGGGAAGAATTAATTCCCCCGTTGTCAACGATATATCTCAAGGCGGCAATAGCCCTGGCCGCGGACAATTCCCAATTAGAGGGATACATATTTGATTTAACGTATTGATCATCTGAATGGCCGCGAACTATAAGGTCAAAATTATACTCTTTAAGCAAATTAATCACATCCATCAGGACCTTTTTTGATTCCGGCTTCAATGCGGCTGAATTCGAAGCAAACATCACCCCGTTATTGACCCGCATCAAAACGCCCTGATCATCGGGAGCTATATCGACATTTTTCTTTAATTGCGAATCGTCCTCAATCATGGCTTTCAGGCGCATAACCATGCCCAGCACCAATTCAGACTGCTCATTCAGCTGCATATCTTTTCGCTCAAATTTAGTCGGAGAAAAAGCTATGTAATCCGCCTGCTCACGCTTGACCTGCACTCCAAACGCATCTTTTATGGACCCCATCATATCCTGAAATTTCTGGATATCCATATTGGCAAAAGACAAAAGCAAGACGAAAAAAGTAAGCAAAAGAGACATAAGATCAGCAAAAGTGGATATCCACGGCGGCAGGCCTTCTTCACAAATGCACTCTTCCTGTTTTTGCCGTTGCTTTTTAGCCAGGGACATTATTCAGATCCTCCGCGCATGGCCGGAGAAAGAAAGGCTTCCAGTTTATCCTGAACAATTCTCGGATTTTCTCCATTCAGAATGGATACAACGCCCTCGGAGGCTATCTCCCTGAACAAAATTTCCTCGCTGCTTCGTTCTTCCAGTTTTTTGGAAATGGGGACAAAAACCACATTGGCCAGGATTACACCGTAAAATGTGGTCAACAGGGCCACGGCCATCGCCGGTCCGATGGAGCTGGGATCATCCAGATTCTGAAGCATTTTCACCAGTCCGATCAGGGTCCCGATCAAACCAAAAGCCGGAGACATGCTCCCCATACTTTTAAAGACCGCCTGCCCGCGACGATGCCGCTGTTTTGTAAAACTTATATCCGTTTCCAGAACAGATCGGACCAATTCCTCATCCGTCCCGTCCGCGACCAGAAGAACGCCTTTTTTTAAAAAAGGATCATTGATTTCCGCCTTCTCCAGCGCGACAAGACTGTCCTTACGGGCCAGATTGGCAAGCTCGACCACGTTATTGATCAATTCGCGCGGATCTATTCCCTTGGAAAAAAAAGCATTCAGAGCTACTTGAGTTGAAGAAAAAACAGTCCGGGCGGGGAACATGACAAAAGTAACCGCCATTGTTCCGCCAAAAACAATAATGATGGACGGAACATCCACGAACGTCCCCAGGCTTCCGCCAAAAAGAATCCCCCCGGCAATTAAACCGAAACAGCCGATAATTCCAAAAAGAGTCCCTATATCCATCTAATTTCCGTCCATGGCCGGAGACCTGTATTTTATTTCCCCG
>JBNJHA010000144.1:0-2657 GCA_051748085.1 Thermodesulfobacteriota bacterium | reverse complement strand
CGCCTTTGCCGGATGCGATCCCGCCAGAATCCGGACCATTGCCTGCCGGTTTACAGACATGGTGGAACCCGGAACCCGGATTAGTGTAAAAGCAAAGCCATCGACTGAAAATACTGGTGCTGACAGCATCTGCTTCGTGGTCATCAACGAAAATGAAAACAAGGCGATTCGCGACGGTCAGGTAACGCTTGAAAAGTAAACCCGCTCTCCAGGTCATGCAGGGAAGCAGTATTGCGGATTCGGTGGATCTGGAAAACGGGGGATTCAAGCTAAAAACCAGTTTTCAAGATATCTATCCCTGCTCAATCGCCTCCCTCACTTTAACCGCAAGATCTTTTACCGAGAGTGGTTTCTGAATAAATTGAACCCCTTTATCCAGCACCCCATGATGGGCGATCACATCGGCGGTATAGCCCGACATATAGAGGATTTTGAGCCCAGGCTGACTTCTGGCGACTCGCAAGGCCAGATCCCGCCCGTTCATCTCCGGCATCACCACGTCGGTTATGAGCAAGTCTATTTTTCCTTTATACTCTGCAGCAAGCTGAACAGCAGCTTCCGGTCTTTCAGCCGACAGCACCTTGTAACCGAGGCGCCTGATTATTTTCTTCCCCATCTCCAGTATTGCCGGCTCATCTTCAACCAGCAGGATGGTTTCAGAACCCTTCGGAATTTCAACAGCGGATTTTTCCGCAGCGCCTGAAGACAGTTTCCCGGCTTGCTGAGACGGAAGGTATATTGAAAAAGTTGTTCCTTCCCCGGGCTCGCTGTATACGTTTATAAAACCTTCATTTTGTTTGACAATGCCGTAAATCGTTGGAAGCCCCAAACCGGTTCCTTTGCCAATCTCCTTGGTTGTGAAAAACGGCTCAAACAAGAGATTTTGAACTTCTTTTTCCATGCCGCAGCCGTCATCGCTGACGGCCAGCATTACGTATTTGCCGGTGATTGCCTCCGGATTGCCATTGCAATAATCTTCATCAATTATTTTATTTTTCGTCTCTATGGTCAAGTTTCCCACATCGGATATCGCATCCCGGGCATTGACAGCAAGGTTTGCCATTATCTGGTCCACCTGGGAAGGGTCTATTTTTACCGGCCACAAATTGTTGCCGGGGTGCCATGCAAGATCAATGTTTTCACCGAGCAAGCGGTGCAGCATTTTTATCATCCCGGAAATCGTGTCGTTTAAATCAAGCAGCACCGGACTGATGGTCTGTTGCCGGGCAAAGGCCAAAAGCTGCCGGACGATGCCTGCAGATTGCTGTCCTGCGGCGTGGATTTCCCGGATATTTTCATAAAGCGCCCCATCGGGCTCAATCATATCAATGGCCATTTCGGCATACCCATTGATGATAAAAAGCTTGTTGTTAAAATCATGGGCCACGCCGCCTGCCAGACGGCCTACGGATTCCATTTTCTGGGCCTGGTACAATTGGTTCTGGAGTTTTTCCTGTTCCTCCTCCCTTTTTTTCTGCTCAGAGATATCGCGCGTTACGCCCTGTAAACCGACAAAGTTGCCGTATTCATCACGAATAGCGGAAATGTTGATCGACACCCATATGGTGGAGCCATCGGCTTTGTAATGCTTAAGTTCGATCAACCGCGATCTGTCTTTGTCACTTGCAGGGTCATTTTCCTTTTCAAGTTCTTCGGCAAGCACCTGGTACATTTTATTCAGATAAAACGGCGGAATTTTTTCCGCCATGGTCCGGCGCATGTGCTTTTCCGGGGTTTCACCCAGCAATTTTTGAACCGAAGCGCTTACAAACGTCGGATTCAGATTCAAGTCCGTGGTCCAGACCACGTCTGTTATATTTTCCGCTATTCTTCGATACTTTTCTTCACTTTCCTTTAATTGTTGCTCGGCATTTTTACGATCAGTTATATCTCTTGAACTGAACACGATTTGCTGAGGGGTAGCCCCTTTATCTCTAAGAAAATTTCCCACGGTTTCAAGCCAAAGGTAGGTGCCGTCTGCACGTTTGTACCGATACTCGACTTTGCGGGGATGACCTGTTGCAAAAAAATCACCGGATTGCTCCAGTACACGCGGGAAATCTTCAGGATGCACAAAATCCATCACATTTTTTCCAATCAGGAAGCCCGGTTCGTACCCCAGAATTTCATGGGTTTTTCCTGCAAAAGTGAAGTTTCCTTCCATATCGGCCAGCGCAATCATATCCAGCATATTTTCACTGATGATCCTGAATAGCTCAGCCTGATCATTTCTTTCTTCAAGCTGGCTGCGCAACTGTTTGACCTGTAATTCCGCCTCAATCTGCTTTACCTGCATTTTATAAACCATGTGCAATATATGTTTGCAGGTAACAGAACCTGTTGCGGCAGTAAATGCAAAAAGATTTTTCCACGGGGCACTATAGACCTCTTTTCGGGACGGATAACCATGATCGGCTTAAAACATTGCGTGAAAGTCAATTGTCTTCTATATCGCAGCAATTGATTATTTCATGTCCCGCTTGAGAAAAGCAAAGGCAAGACGGTCTATAGCCCGGGTTTCCGGCACGGCTTTACCCTTAAGAATGTCAATGATGATCTCAAGGGTTTTCTCTGTTCTTAATTGACAACAATGTTTATTTTTTGCATATTTCTAAAACTAAAAATGGAGGATAGGTGATGCATAATGTTCGGGCTGA
>JBNJHA010000143.1:0-2719 GCA_051748085.1 Thermodesulfobacteriota bacterium | reverse complement strand
GATTTTGATCAGAAAAAGAAAAGCTTTTGTTTGCGATCGGGGAATGCCTTGCTGGGGATACAAAAGCAGTCTGCGGGTGTCCAGTGGAGATTTTAAGAGGCGGGATTTCAAAAGGTCGGTAAATCAAAAGCCGGAGATGTCCTGGGCTCCGGCTTTTGATGTGAGGAAGGTTGGCGGATGGCAGTTTGGAATCAACTGCCGGGGTGATGTGGCCCCACCAGGGAGGCATCGCCCTTGATATGGCAGCCGCTGCAATCCATTTTGCCCCGGCTCCAACCGCCGATTTCAAACGGTTTGTCCTGACTGTGACAGGATTGACAGGATTGCGAAAGATCAGATTCCGAATATTTAGTCTTGAAAGATTCGGAGTGATACGCATTCAGGATTTCGGCTGATTTGGCCGCTACATCCCCTACCATCCTGGCACAACGCTCGCTTCTGTCCGGGCAACCGGATTCGCATCCGTTTTCTTTGCACCATTTGCATACACTGACATGGCACAAAGGAGAGTTGGACACAGTCCGCTTCAGCACCTTGTCCGACTTGTTGACTATAAAATCCTTGTTTTTGGCCAGTTCATTGCTTTTTTTGCTCGGGAAAGGGGTTTCACAATACCAGGCGACCAGTTCGCTGGAAAGTTTGTAAAAATCCTTGGAGGTAAGGGAAATTGCTGCACAGGCCCCGTTCAGGGCGCCGCACAGGGTACACCAACCGGCCACGCCGCCCCCGCCGAATCCCATTATCTGGACCGGCAGATATGTGTACGGTTCGCCGATTTTTTCCTGCAGTTCAGAGACAATGGCATACAGCGCGCCCTGAGAGCAGTCTCCGTCATAGTACCCGGCGTGACCCTTTTTGCGTACTTTTTCCGGGTCCAGCGTAGTATAGGGCCATGGCCATTTAAACCCTTCCTTGACTGCTGCAGCCGATTGGGGATTGAAAAAAAGACCGTGACCGATAAATCCGGCCGTGGTCCCGGCCAGGGCCGCTCCGGCACCGGTGAGAAACTTTCTGCGTGAAACATTGTTTTGGTCTTGAGACATTTTCCTCTCCTTTGAGGTTATATTGATAAGACATTGTTGAATAATTTTCTACGAACTCAGCAATACCCGTGCCGAAGAGGCTATTTTTTATGTCTTTGATTTTTAATGTTTTTATTTCAAAGGGAAGACGGAAAATTTGCATTTTGCATTATTTATTTGTTTTAACTCTTGCATTATGCGAGAGGAAATGTTTATATTTCAATTAGTGAATAGTTGCTGATTGATTTATTTATATTTAAATCATTGAGGCGTGATTATGATTGAACGAATATTGGCTGTGCACCATAATATTGTCCTGGACTCCATTAACGAGGGCGTGTTTACGGTTGATTTGAACTGGAACCTGCAGGGGTTAAATGCCGCTGCGGAGAAAATCACCGGCAGAAACAGGGAATGGGCCCGGGGGCGGAAGTGTTTTGATGTCTTTCAAAGCAGGCTGTGCGCGGAAGATTGCCCCATTAAACAAACCCTTACCACCGGCGAGCCGATGGTGAACCGCAGGACTTATATTTTAAACTCAAGCGAGCAATGTGTTCCGGTGCGCATTTCCACAGCTGTTTTGCATGATGCGGATGGAAAAACCATAGGCGGGGTGGAGACCTTTCAGGATCTGTCCGAGGTGGAGAAGCTGTGCAGAGAGCTCAAGTCCTACTACACTTTTGACGATATTGTCGGGCGCAGTGCGGCCATGCAGGATATATTCGAGACTTTGCCTTTGATTGCCAAAAGCGACAGCACCGTGTTGATCGAAGGGGAGAGCGGAACAGGAAAAGAGCTTTTTGCCCGCACACTGCACAACCGTTCCCGCCGTTGCCGGGGCCGGTTTGTTCCGGTCAATTGTGCTGCCCTTCCGGATACACTGCTTGAATCCGAGTTCTTTGGATACGAACCCGGGGCCTTTACCGATGCCAGGCGTTCCAGGTCGGGCCGGTTTGAGCTGGCTCACTGCGGGTCTATTTTTCTGGACGAAATCGGGGACATTTCTCAGGCATTGCAAGTAAGGCTGTTGCGGGTCCTGCAAGAACGGGCCGTGGAACCGCTGGGCGGTGAAAAAAGCAGAAAAGTTGATGTCCGGGTGATTGTAGCAACCAATCAGGATCTGAAGGAACTTGTCGAGCAGGGAATTTTCAGAAGAGATCTTTATTACCGCATCCGGGTGGTCAGGTTGAGAATTCCGCCGTTGCGCGAGAGGCGTGACGACATCCCGCTGTTGATCGATCACTTTATAAACAAGTTCAATCATCTGCAGGGCAAGGACATTGCCGGGGTTACGGATTCGGTCATGAACAGACTCGCCGAATACGATTATCCCGGAAATATCCGGGAACTGGAAAATATTATTGAACGCGCTTTTGTCTTCTGCCGGGGTGGGTTGATAGAAATGCGCCATCTTCCGAGCGAACTGCGGGACCCGCATTCCAGAGGTATACTGGAAAGCGAACAGGGCATGACTTTAAAAGAGATGGAAAAAGCGCTTATTGTCGAGGCCCTGCGCCGCAACAGCGGCAACAGGAAAATGACCGCCCAGACTCTGGGCATAAACCCAAGTACCCTGTACAGAAAGATAAAGGCGCTTGACATAGCATAGTTTGACCGCGTGTATCAGTTCAGCAAATTTTTTGCGTGTGCTGAATAGTTATGACCACGTCTTGTCCGCTGTTTATTGGCTGTACTTC
>JBNJHA010000142.1:0-2785 GCA_051748085.1 Thermodesulfobacteriota bacterium | reverse complement strand
GGAAAAGGCGCCCAGTCCGTCGAAACTGCACATGGACTCCCAGTTAATCTCCTGCGCCCCGCCGCATATCACCCGCTTCTGCCGGCCCAGGGAAATGAGATCAAAGGCCTGGCCCACTGCGTTCCCCCCGCTGGAGCAGGCCGAACTTAAGGTCCAGCAGGCGCCCCTGGTCCCCAGGATGACATTCAAATTCATGGTCACAGTGGAGTTCATGGACCGGAAAATGGCCCCGCTGCCGATGGATCCGGTCTGTCCCCGCTCCCGCAAGAGATCCGCCTGCCGCACGCTGGCCCGGCAGGAGGAATCCACGCCAAAGATAAGACCGGTGTGGTCGTTTTTTACATCCTCGGGCTTAAGGCCGGATTCCTGCAGGGCCTCGGAAACGGCCGCATAGGCCTGCACCCCGAACTCGGGCAGGGTCTTTCTCTGTTTCCGGCCCAGGTATTGGGAGGGATCAAAATCCGGGATGAGTCCGGTAAGCGGGCTGAAAAACCCCATTTTTTCCCGCTCGGGATCGATACCGATGCCGGAACGGCCGTTATACAGGGAGTCGGCCACTGCCTGCTTCCCGATCCCTATGCAGGAGACGATTCCCGTCCCGGTTATTACTACCCGCTTCATGATCTCTGACAACCTATTGCTGTATTTGCCTGAATATGGCCGAGTCCGTGTTCAAGAAATTTATAAAAAGAGCCATTTTCATTGCGCCAAATTGTGACTAAAATCCGCAACAATTGTCTCCAATCGCTCCACCAAATAAAGGGGCAGGGATACAAGCGGATAACGAATCCGCTTGCGGCTCTTTCCTGAATTAATCACCGTATCGATGTAGGTTACGCAAGGCTGCGAGGCATCGAACCTGACGGCCAGCGGGGCCTGCTTACTGCCCATGAACTGATGCATGGATTTAAGCGTGCCTGTCGCGCCCGCCTTTACTTCTATGGGAACGATACTTCCACCGAGTTGAACAACGAAATCGACTTCCGCATTAGATGATCTTCCCTGCCGCAACCAGTATGTCAACTCCCGATTCGCGGTATCCGCAAGAAGATATTGCAGATGCTGGCCTATGAATTGTTCCGCAATCGCTCCTTCATTTATTAGCTTCGTATCGTCAATCTGCGAAACCGTCCGCCAATCAAGGCCACAAACCGCATTCATAAGTCCGACATCCAGAAAAAAAGCCTTGTATATCTTTTCCTGCATATCCGCTTGCAGAGGCAGACCGGAACAATTGCTATGGGTAACCTTGTTTATGACCTTGGCCATGGACAAAAGATCAATATCCTTTTTCAGAGTGGAGCTTTGGTCTTCAGCCGAAATATTACTGTATTTTATCTTCCTGCCCACATTCCTGGCAATAAAATGAAACACCTTGTGCATGCGGTTCAGATTTCTGGAACCGATATATTTGGGAAAATCTTCCCGATAGGTTTCAATTATGGAATTATGCACCGTGCCGACTCGCCTGTAGCTCCGGGTTTCGGAAAAAACAGACACGGCTTCGGGCATGCCGCCTACATAATAATATGACCGCAAAAGGCTCATAAGCCGATTGTGAACAACATCCCCTATAGGCTGTCCCGGCTCGTAATTAAGTATGAAAGAGGCAAGCTTTGCTTCACCTATGGCGTTAAGAAACTCGGAAAAGGTCATCGGGCCCATGTGTAGATACTGTATCCGCCCCACCGGCATGGAAAAAGAATGATCAGAGAGGGCGAACTCCAGCAGGGAGCCTGCACTTAAAACCGGCAGCTGCGGCCTATCCTCATAAAAATACCGCAACGCGGGGACAGCCTCGGGTACGGACTGAATTTCGTCCAGAAAAAGAAGCGAGTTTTGCGTGACGCTTTTCATACCAGGCAGGAATTCAATCTGCTGCAATATCTCATGTGTATCTTTTTTAGCGAATATTTCCGAAAGTTCCAAATGCCGTTCCAAATTTACATTAAGCAACTCTTTTCCGAATTCTTCAGCGAACAGCTCAACCAACGTCGACTTCCCCACCTGACGGGCTCCTCTGATGACAAGCGGCTTACGGGGGCTATTATTCAGCCACTCGTTTAGAGTCTCTAGTTGATGTCGACGCATACCAAATTCGCCTAAAAAAGCTTGTCACTTCAAAAGTGGGCGTTATTAAAATACAGTCATTATATTTTTAGGGGTGTGTTATAATACTCAAACTACCATAAAAGAGGCTAGTCTAAAAACCAGGGTGGGTCAAGCACCGCCATTGCACATTTGGCTAAGATACGGAAAAAACCGTAAAATCAGGTATGGACTCCGCCGTTCACGGAGATGACTTCTCCGGTGATATACCCGGCCCGCCCAGAACACAGAAAGGAGACCACTCCGGCCACTTCCTCCGGATCGCCGAAACGTCCGATAGGTATCTGTTTCAGTATCTCCTCCCGGGGGAGCCCCTCCAGCATCCCGGTGTCAATAAACCCCGGGGCTACCGCGTTTACCAGGATATTGCGCTTGGCCACTTCCACGGCCAGGGAGCGCGTGGCCCCGATAATCCCGGACTTGGCCGCGGAATAGTTCACCTGCCCGGGGACCCCGGTCTGCCCGGATGTGGAGGCGATATTCACTATCCGCCCCCTTTTCTTGCGCAGCATCTTCTCCAAAACCGGCTTGGTCACATTGTAGAAACCGTCCAGGTGAACGCGCAAGACATCCCCCCAGTCGTTCTCCTTCATCCACACCATAAGCGTATCCCGGTTGAATCCGGCATTATTGATCACGGCATAGGGGACTGTTTCCTTGAGCCTGGGAGAAAGTG
>JBNJHA010000141.1:0-2798 GCA_051748085.1 Thermodesulfobacteriota bacterium | reverse complement strand
TGACCTCATCGTCGTGGGAGACGGCCCCTACAAACAGGAAATGGCGTCTTTGCTCAGCAGATCCCGCGCTTTTTTTACCGGTGAACTCACCGGAGAGAATCTGGCCAGGGCCTATGCATCCAGCGATTTGTTTGTGTTTCCCTCCACCACGGACACATTCGGCAACGTAGTCCTGGAAGCACAGGCCTCGGGCCTGCCTGTGGTGGTATCAAACCAGGGGGGCCCTCAGGAGAACCTTATTGCGGGAAAAACCGGATTTGTGGTGCCGGCTTTTGCCCCGGAGGCCATTGCGGCGGTCATCAGCAGGCTCTATCACAATACCGCTGAAACCGCCCGGATGAAACAGGCGGCGCGCAAGTACATGGAAGGCCGGTGCTTTGAAGAAAATTTCCTGAAAACCTGGAATCTTTTTCAAAATGTTTCCGGGTTTGTGGACCCGAACATGCATGTTGAAGATTTGATATCAGCGGCCGGCTGACAGAGAAAATCCCAATACAGTTGACACAGGGCGGCAAATGATGTCCGATCACAGATGGCCGTCAAAACCATGATTTGCACGCATTGTGGCCGGCACAGCATAAAAAAAGGCTTTGCGGCCGAATTTCACGGCAACTAACGGATTTTTCATTTTATCCGGCTTTGCAGGTAAAGCGTATGGGCTCCCGGACGCAAATTGTAAAGGCGGAAGGGATTTTGATGCAAAAATTCGCCAGAAATTGGACCCCGCTGGATTTTATAACCAAAATTTCCCGATCTTGTAAAATGCACCATGCCGTCATGCTCGGGCAGCATTCAGGATTTGGCGGATCTGAGGAATGGCGGATTCAAAGTACACATTTGGGAAAAGCCAGGAATACTGTCCGGGCTGGCAAGTGCTCGAAGAAACAAGATCAAATCTCAGGCTGTCCGGTTAATATTTAGCAGATGGAAATTAACATTATAAAAACACATCAAATATTAACAATAATAAAAAGGATCGATTTAAATTGCCCTGAGGACCATTTCCATTACGGCAATCCCTTCGCCAACCAATAAACGCCGGTCGCAATAGAAAATTTTTTGCCCCCCAGATTATCATGATTAAAATTTTAGTTATAGCCCAAGCCTAAAGTAAAGTTTTCTAACAAAACTGAAGCCAAAAGGGTCTCATCCGATGCGCCGCAGTTATTTTCAAGGTTTATCTTTCTTGTTTGTTTTAACCTTCGCGCTGTTATTCTTTTTATCCGCTGCCTGGGGTAACAATCAGCTCATAAAGCCGGGCGTATCCGGCAAAGAACTCTACCAAAGAGCCTGCGCTGCCTGTCATGGCGGTGACGGGACAGGGGCGTCGCAGAGCCAGCTGGGATTTGACCTCACGCCGCCGGATTTTACGGATTGTCAATTCGGGCCCCGGGAAGCCGATGGGGATTGGATCATCGTTACAATGAAGGGTGGTCCAGCCCGGGCATTCTCTGAATTAATGCCCGCTTTCGGGGATGCCCTCACCGAGGCCCAGGTCAAGAAGATACTCGATTACATCCGCACCTTCTGCGACAACAAAAGATGGCCACGCGGCGAGTTGAACCTGCCCCGGCCGCTGGTCACCACCAAAGCCTTTCCCGAAGATGAACTGGTTATCTCCAACACGATAAACACCGACGGATTAAACGGTTATACAAGTGAAATCATCTATGAGCAGCGCATCGGCCCGAGAAATCAAGTTGAATTGATTCTTCCCCTGGAGTGGGCCGAACACACAGCATCCGATGGAACCGGAGATACCGAATGGCAGTCCAGTGTCGGCGACATCGGCATTGGTGCCAAGCGTGTGCTTTATGCCAGCCTCGACACCGGCGCCATCGTTTCAGCAGGAGCTGAAATTTTTCTGCCCACCGGTGAAGAGGAACAGGGCTTTGGGTCCGGAACCCCGATTTTCGAACCCTATATCGCCTATGGCCAGATTCTGCCTGCAGACTGCTTTTTCCATTTGCAGGGCGGGTTCGGATTGCCCTTTGATGATGACGATGCCAACGAGGAGGCATTTTGGCGGGGCACTTTTGGCACCTCAGTATTCACAGGAAAATACGGGCGCGCCTGGTCTCCGATGTTGGGCATTCTGGGCTCAAGAGAGCTTGTCTCGGAAAGTTCGACCCACTACGATGTGACACCGCAGCTCCAGGTAACCCTCAATACCCGACAGAATGTCCGGCTCGGGGCGGGTGCCCGGATCCCGATCAATGATACAGATGCGCGAGAAGTGGAGTATATGGTTTATGTGCTATGGGATTGGTTCGATGGTTCAGCTTTCGTGGGATGGTAAACAGGTCATTGCTGCCGGACTGGCACTTATTGCCTGTCTGTTTGTGCTATCAAATGCAGCAGCCGCCCAGAAATCGGCTGCCGCAGACTTGCCGCAGCTGTTTGCCACCTCGGATAAATGCATGGCCTGCCACAACGGCCTTGTCACAAAGACCGGCCAGGATGTTTCCATCGGCTTCAATTGGCAGTCTTCCATGATGGCGCACTCCGCCAAGGACCCGTATTGGCAGGCGTCTGTGCGGCGGGAAACACTGGCGCATCCGAATGCCAAAAAGTCGATTGAAGATGAGTGCTCGGCCTGCCACATGCCCATGGCCCGATATCAGGCCAAGGCAAGCGGACAGAAGGGCCGGGTTTTTGACCATCTGCCGATCCTGCCGGCACGCACGCCAATGGCCGCAATAGCCGGAGACGGCGTTTCCTGCAGCATGTGCCACCAGATCCAGTCCGAGAAACTCGGAACTGAAGAAAGCTTTACCGCCGGTTTTGTTGTTGATGAA
>JBNJHA010000140.1:0-2811 GCA_051748085.1 Thermodesulfobacteriota bacterium | reverse complement strand
TTCCACCTGAAGCCCCGCGTAAAAAGGATTGTCCGGATTGCGGCTTACCATGAAAGCCTCAATTTGAGGATGATGCACCCGGGTAATGGCGGCGGACTTGACCGATGCCAAACTGCACAGCAGATCCAGCATATTCTGCCATTGAGCAAAGTCAATAATTCCAAACGGGTCGATATTTTTCAGCGTTAATTCGGAGTTATCCATATCTTTTAAATCCAATCAAATTCCAAACATTGGCCCTTGGCCCAAAAACCGCTTGTGGTAAGTGTTCGTCAGCGATCTTCTCATTGTTGTTGTGAGTATAGTCTTGTAAATATAACTGTCAAGCAGTTTGCTGAAAGGTTTTCATTTCCTGCACTGACAGCACTTGATCGATATCCGGCAATATCTTTGCCGGATTTTCCGTTTTAATCAGAAAAAATTTTTTTAAATTTCAGAGGCGCCTGGGTGCCCTGAAAAAAAGACCTTTTTGCATTTACCTCCGCAACAGGTTCTGTTAACTGTAAATATGCGTTCTCTTAATTTAAATCTTGCCTGATGCAAATTTGTCATACTGCCAACGGGCGTATTATAGGCCTTGAGCCAAAAGGCCTGTAATGCGTTTTATTTTTTGTAAAAGCATCCGAAAAGTATATAAGGCCATTTTAAGACGGGGTGCAAAAAATTATGGGCAATACGCAATACCCTGCGGGTTTTCCCATACCCTGGAGAAGATATGAGCAACAAAAAGGATAACACCGGAGCGGCCAGCTTCCGGGCAAATAAAACCGGGGCCCCTGATTCGGCCCAAATTCGGGACCAGGCCGAGCAAAAGGCCCGGGCCATAAAGCCGCCCGCCCTGGATGCCATGACCCGTGAAGAAGCGCAGCACATGTTTGTCGAGATGCAGGTGAAACAAACGGAAATGGAGCTGAAAGTCGATCAATTGCAAAACAGGCTTGAAGAAGCCGATGAGCAGGCTGTCCTGTTTAAGACCTTTTCTGAAAACATGCTTGATATGATCGTTTTGACAGACATTGAAGGAAAAATAAAATTTATCGGAAAATCTGTAGAAACACTCGGTTATAGGCCTGATTGTTTGTTCGGGAAAAACGTGATGGATTTTGTCCATCCCGATGACCTGCCGCATTTTTCGGAAGCATATCAAAAACTTGTTGCATCAGAAACCCCCCGCAGGATCGAATATCGATGCCGGTGCAAGGATGGTTCTTACCTGTGGATTGAAACAAGGGGAGCGATTGTAAGGGAGAACAATAATAACCAAGGAATTGTATTCAATTCAAGGGATATCACCGAGCGAAAACAGGCGGAGGAGGCCTTTCGGGAAAGTGAAAACAAATTTTATCTTTTAACCGAAGAAGCCCCTGTTTCTATAATGCATTTTGACAAAAATGGAATAGTGAAATTTGTAAATAAATGGCACATTGATGTTTTTGCTAAAGGCATGCTGGACAGGGATTTTTTTATAAATAAAAAAATTACAGATCTTCCCGGCATTCAAAGTGCTGGCATAGGCCCGGAGCTGGAAAAGATATTAAAAGGGGAAACTGTGGTGCTGGATCAGGTGCATATCCCTAAATTTGCAGTAGGCCATGAAGGGTATCAATGTATGAGAGGCGTGCCCTTTTTTTATAATGGAGAGATCTCAGGAGGGATATTAATCAGGGAGGATATTACCGAGCGCAAGCAGGCGAAGGAGGCATTGCAGGAAAGCGAGCAGAAATTCAAACAGTGGTTTGAATCATCGCCCATCTCCTTATGGGAGCAAGATTTTTCCGGGGTCAAAAAGCGCATCGACGAGATCAAGACCCGAAATGTTGGGGACCTGAATTCATATTTTCGCCAGCGGCCGGAGTTGGGATGGGAACTGGCAGGAATGGTAAGGGTTTTGGATGTTAACCAGGCCACGTTGGAACTTTATCGGGCAAAATCCAAAGAGGACTTTTTTGACGGGATTACAAAGGTATTTTCCAAAGAATCATTGGAGGGGTTCCTGCCGCTCCTGGAGGTTATTGCAACCGGGGAAAAAACGTTTATTACCGAAAAAAAGCATGTAACACTTGACGGAGAGCCGCTCAAGGTCCAGCTTTACTGGAGGGTTGCCAAAGGGCATGAAAAGACCTATTCTCGTGTACTTGTAAGCATCGTTGATATTACCCAGCGCAAGCGTGCCGAAGAAGCCCTGCGCCAATCAGAGAATTACTACCGCGCCATATTCGAGACCTCGGCCACCGCCATTTTAATTCTTGAAGAAGACACCACCATTTCTCTTGTGAATTCAAACTTTGAAAAACTGTTGGGATATTCCAAGCAGGAGGTTGAAGGGAAAAAATCCTGGACCGAATTTATTCATCCTGGGGATGTGGAATGGATGAAGGAAAACCATTATTTACGGCGGCGTGACCCCAGGGCGGCTCCCCTTAATTATGAGTTCCGTTTTTTAGTCCGCAATGGCGAACTGCGCAACGGTTATCTGACCATTGACATGATTCCGGGCACTGCACAGAGCGTGGTATCTCTTATAGATATAACCGAGCGCAAGCAGGCAGAGCAGCAGTTAAAGGAAAGTGAAGAGCGGTTTTCAAAGGCGTTTCGCGCCAGTCCCGCCCCTCAGGTCATATCGGATATAATCACCGGGGAGTTTATTGATGTCAATGACCGCTGGTTGGATATGCTTGGTTATGCCAGGGAACAACTTATCGGGCGGACTTCAAAGGAGGTGGGCATCTGGGCGGATCCCGACCAAAGAGATCGTATCATACAGAAACTTCAGGAAAACACATTTTTCAACGAAGAGCCTGTAGAATTCAG
>JBNJHA010000139.1:0-2890 GCA_051748085.1 Thermodesulfobacteriota bacterium | reverse complement strand
CCGACAGAGATGTCACAACTTACCATTGCAACCCGGAATCGGTTCAGGTATCACCAGTATAATGATTTGTGCCGTGAAAAATTTGTTTGATCCCAAGATGTTCAACCGTGGCAGTCGCCCCAGGAGTGTATAATGATCCTTATCGAGACCCTTTTATCTGCATATGCCCTCTGGAGTTATTATTCCAACCATCCCTGGAGGGCGTTATGACGGATGAGAAGAAAAACACCTCCCGCATGCAATCCAGTTCGGCCACATTCTCCGATCCTTCACAACTCCGCGAACAAGCAGAGCGAAAAGCTCGATCCATTCCTCAACCCGATTTTTCTTCCATGACACCCCAAGAAATTCAACAAAAGTTTTATGAATTGCATGCAAAGCAGATTCAGGCCGAGCTTCAAAACGAGCAGTTGCGCAGCCAGCGTGAAGAAAGGGATGATCAGGCTGAGCTACTCAGTACAGTCACCGAAAATATGCTGGATATAGTTTCGCTGACCGATATGGAAGGAAACATCTGTTTTGCCAACAAAGCCCATGAAAGCCTCGGTTATGAAACGGAATTTTTGGTCGGGAAAAATGTCATGGATTTTGTCCATCCTGAAGATCTGCCGTATGTAAGACATTCATATCAGAAACTATTCACATCACCTAATTTCCACAGGATCTCTTTTAGATACAGGTGCTGTGAGGGGTCTTATCTTTGGCTTGAAACCAGAGCCGTATTTCTAAGGGATAAACAGGAGAATCCGCAAAAGATTATATTCAGTTCAAGGGACATCACCGCGCGGAAGCAGGCGGAGGAGGCCTTACGGGAAAGTGAAAACAAATTTTATCGTTTAATTGAAGAAACCCCTGTTTCTATAATGCATTTTGACAAAAATGGAATAGTGAAGTTTGTAAACAAATGGCATATTGATGTTTTTGCTAAAGGCATGCTTGGCAGGGACTTTTTTATAAATAAAAAAATTACAGATCTTCCCGGCATTCAAAGTGCCGGCATAGGTCCAGAGCTGGAAAAGATATTAAAAGGGGAAACTGTGGTGCTGGATCAGGTGCATATCCCTAAGTTTGCAGCAGGCCATGAAGGGTATCAATGCATGAGAGGCGTGCCATTTTTTTGTAATGGAGAGATCTCAGGAGGGATATTAATCAGAGAGGATATCACAGAGTGCAAGCAGACAGAAAAAAATCTATGTTACCAAAAGCAGCTCTTGGAGACCATAATAAACGGCACTTGGGATGTTCTGGCTATCCAATACCCGGATCACACTATAGAGCGCTACAATAAGGCTGGATATGAGTTATTGGGCCTGCCCCCGGACAAGGTAGATGGCAGAAAGTGTTTTGAGCTCATAGGCCGTGACCGGGAATGCTCCCCTTGTGCTACTCAGCAGGCATTGCAATGTAAAGAGCCGGTAAATATAGAAAAATACGTTCCGGAGTTGGGCAAACATCTGGACTGCCGCAGCTCGCCCGTATTGGATGAGAGCGGCGATATTATCAGAATAGTGGAGCATCTCCGGGATATCACCGAGCGAAAGCAGGCCGAAAAAGAAAAGGAAAAATTGCAGGTCCAGCTTCGCCAATCCCAGAAAATGGAGGCAATCGGGACACTGGCAGGGGGCATTGCACATGATTTCAACAACATCTTATCCTCCGTACTCGGATATACCGAACTTTCAATGGAGGAGGTTGAAAAAGACACGCTTTTGCATCAAAACTTGTCCCAGGTGTTTGCAGCAGGCAACCGCGCCAAAGACTTGGTTAAACAGATTTTGGCCTTTGGCAGAAACATGGAGCAGGTATTTATACACACACCGATAGAGCCTTTAGTCAAAGAGGCGCTGAAGATGCTTCGTTCCACATTTCCATCATCCATTGAAATTAGAGAAAGCATCAACATAGAGCAGGGGGTTGTTTATGCCGATCCCACCCAGCTCCATCAGGTAATTGTCAATCTTGCGACCAACGCCAAACAGGCAATGAGCGATAAAGGTGGTCTTTTAGAGGTAAGTGTTGAGACTGCGAGTTTCGATGAAAATATCCAAGAAAAATATCCAGACATACCCCCTGGAAATTATGTGCGGCTTTCAGTAAGCGATACAGGATGCGGAATTTCAGAGAAATATCTGGATAAAATTTTCGAACCCTATTTTACCACCAGTGAAACTGGCACAGGCTCCGGACTGGGACTTTCAGTGGTCCACAGCATTGTAAAAACCCATAATGGGCATATTACCGTTTACAGTGAATCAGGGAAAGGGACAACCTTTCACGTCTATCTCCCATTGGCTGAACAGGAACGAAGCCGGGTTGCATCTCCTGTGCAAGAATATGAAGCATTGCAGACAGGTACGGAAAACATCCTTATTGTGGATGACGAGAAGCCGATTGTTGAAATGCAGCAGCAAATCCTTGAGGGCTTGGGATACAAGGTCACATCACGGACCAGCAGCGCAGAAGCCCTGGAGTCCTTTCGCTCAGATCCCAATGAATTCGATATTGTTATCACTGATATGACGATGCCGAATATGACCGGAGACAGACTTGCACTGAAGATAAAAAAAATCCGCCCTGATGTGCCGGTGATTTTATGCACCGGGTTTAGCGAGAAGATCAATCAACAAAAAAATGGAGACCCGGGAGTCGAGGGTTGCATGATGAAACCGGTTACCAGAACGGAATTGGCAAAAACGGTAAGGACAATATTGGACAAGTTTATCCACCCGGGCCTGTAAATTTTAACCTGTTTCCGGTGTATTTTTTTCAGAAGATTTGGCCTATCTCAAAAATTGCTATCGGTCAATATTCCTGGGCCTCCCCGAATTTGCGTCTTGAATCCGCCATTCCTCAATCCCGCCTAATCCGAAATACTGCCAGGCCATAGCCG
>JBNJHA010000138.1:0-2934 GCA_051748085.1 Thermodesulfobacteriota bacterium | reverse complement strand
CCCCCCCTTCCCGGCAGGTTCACCTTTAAATCCCGGGCTTGCCCCTGCCGCTTCTAATCCCCGCTTTTTCCCTACTCTCCAAGTCGGACAAGCAAAAAAGTTTCTCCGACGTTTGATATGGATTTTCTCCGCCCGCTGTGTCGAAGAGCCGCAAAAAAACGTATCAAACGGACCAAAGCCTTTTTTTTGACCAGCCGCCCGGCCCGGATTTCAATTGGGGGTTATTCCCCGTCCGCAGCATTTTATTCATTAAGCGGCAATATAAAACCGACAGCCGGGGACCTACACCCTTGTAAGTAAAAACCGAGTCTGCTATTTTAGTATCACATAAAATTTAAACCGCCTTTTAATATCCTCAAAATCCTTCTTTATAAAAGCAAGGAATAACTCACTGAACCAGAGGTGATCATGCTCAAACAACCCATAAATCAGCTTTCCCGGCCCGGAGTCTTCGGCCTCTCCCCCCATGCCCCGGTCTCCGAAGCTTTAAAACTCATGCAGGAAAAGAATATAAGCTGCGTCGTGGCCCTGGAAGAGGAAAAACCTGTGGGCATTATCACCGAACGCGGCCTGGTTCAGTATCTGGCCGGACACGGTCAAATCCTGAGGGACAGTCCTTTGCGGGAAATCATGACCGCCCCGGTAATAAGCATACAGGATAACGCCTGCGCCTATGAAGCGCTGTACACCTTTCACAAAAATCATATCCGCCACCTGGTGGTAGTGGATTCCAGGGGACGGGCCTCGGCCATGCTCACCCTGACCAATCTGGTGGAAGGAGTGAACATGGACCTGTTCATGGAACTGCGTCCCATAAAAAAGCACATGGACCAAAACATCGTGCATGTAGAAAAAGACTGCAACCTGGCCGAGCTTTTGAAGGAACTGGCCGGTAAAAAATTCTCCTGCGTCATCTACGCCCCCGAAAAAGACCCGGAAGGAATCCTTACCGAGCGGGAACTCGTCCATCTGGCCACCCGGGGCACTCCCCTGGAGGAGACCAGAGTTACCGAAGTCATGCACAAGCACTTGATAACCGTGGGCGAAAATACCCCGGTATACCAGGCGGCCTGGACCATGCGGGAAAAAAACATTCATATGGCGATCGTCCTGGACGCCGAAGGCCGGCCAAAGGGAATGGCCACGCAGTATGACATCATTCAGTCCCTGATTTCCAATTACATAAGCACTTTCAAGGATGTCGTGGAGGGCAGTGGCCGGCAGGCCCCGGAAACGGAGCCGCAGCTGGCCAAAACATGCGGCTATTTGGATTCCATACTGAATACTTCCATGGACATGGCCATTCTGGCCACGGATGAAAACTGGAACATCGTCTTTTGCAACACGCGGGCTAAAGAAATATTCGGAATGGAATCGGCAAATATACTTAACCGCAAATTAGCCGAACTGCACTGGACCACGGGCATGAGAAAGCAAAAATTCGAGTCCATCATGAATCGCACCGCAGCTGAGGCCCCGCAAAGCTTCATCTACGAAAGCAGTGCCGAAGACGAAAAACGCTATTACGAAGCCAGACTATCCCCGATTCTCAACCAGGACAATGCCCTGGAGGGATTTGTCTACACCACGTGGGAAATAACCGAGAAAAAGCTGGCCGAGGACAACATCCGCTATATCGCCTATCACGACACCCTCACCGGACTGCCTAACAGAATTTCCTTCGAGGAACGCCTGTGCCTGGAAATGGCGCACGCGGAACGGTACAAGACCAAGCTGGCCGTGGCGGTCATGGATCTGAATCAGTTCAAGGAAATCAACGATTCCATGGGACACCAGGCCGGGGATCTTTTTTTGAAGGAAATAGGCAAAAGACTGGCGGCCACCTTGAGAAAATCGGACACGGTGGCCCGGGTGGGCGGAGACGAATTCACCCTGATTCTGCCCAAGGTCGCCGGACAGGAGGACGTCCTGCGGGTGGCGGACAAGATCGCCCGGGTCATGGAGCCGCCGATCAAGATCAAAAACAAAAGCTGGCAAGTACACATGTCCGCCGGAGCGGCGTTTTATCCGGACGACCACACCCGGGCCAAAATGCTCATGGAACTGGCCGATCAGAGCATGTACCGGGCCAAGCGGGAAAGCCGAAACCGGGAAAAGGGATTCAATATCTGCCTGCACAGCGAGAAGGACCCCGTCTGCACCACTGTCAGCGGCTGATCCCAGGAAAAAAAACTAAAATTCAGCCCTTTCCGCATCACCCGTCCAGGGTGCTGCGCACCCCCAGCAAATCCGGGCCGCATGGGTATAATCATGCCGGATACGCCTTCTCCGTTTCCAAAGCCGGGTGCTTCAAACGCGTGACGGACACCTTGGCGCCCGCAGCCTGCTTGCATAAAACATCCTCGTCTGCACTACCCTCCATTTCCGCGGTTCCCTTGATTTTAAGAAAATAGGCATATATGGTAATGGCCAATTTAGCCTGGACCGCCCGCCTATCTTCGCACTACCGGGCCGGATACCTCAAAAATTTGCCCACTTCACCAGACGAAAGTGGAACGCCAGGGTCTTTATTGGCAAACGCATTGCACTTCAACACCCGGGATACATAATAAGGTACTGATTTCTTCGGATGTAAAATGTCTATTCAGAAGGTGGTTTCGAAAATCTTTCATAGACTTGATATTGCTCTACCGTGCTTATAGAGATTCCATATAATATTTATCTAAGTAGCAAAATACAGAATATTCAGTAATTTTTTTCATAACAAATTATGATAGTTCAGCATTTTGTTGCTTGTAAAAGCGACTTTAATCGTGATAGATAGAAAATGTTAGGAAAATAAACATTCAATCTAATCTATGTTCGCGCCGCTGATGCGGCGCGAACATGACATTCGACCAGACAACCCAGCCTTCGGCTGGGCAGCTGCCTTGCCGCCGCTAAACGGAAAATGCGTTGCATTTTCCTGTCCGC
>JBNJHA010000137.1:0-3011 GCA_051748085.1 Thermodesulfobacteriota bacterium | reverse complement strand
CAGACTTGAGAAGTCGGGAAATCTTTGTATTGCGCCCGAGGTCGATTTTATTATATATTTGGTTATTTTAAACAGACGCTGAAAAGGAACGCGAAATGTCGGATGAACTAAAAAATCAATCTTCGAATCCTACGGAGAGCATAACTGTAGAGTTGCCGTGTGGACTTGTCGACCGCCTGAGACGGCATGCCCGGGAAAAAGAAACCACTGTTTCAGGACTCATGATTGAAGCTCTGAGCGGTTTTTTGCAGCAGGAGAACAAATAAGATAATAATTCAGCCGGTACAATGATACCGGAAAATGGAGGAATGGACTCTTTTGGCTTTTTGTTTCTGGTGGGCCGTCAGGGGATCGAACCGCGGACCTACTGATTAAGAGTCAGTTGAGCACAATTTTCACACCTCCTTGATGCGCATAAAACCCTTGATACACAAGGGTTTTAAAATTTTCACATGTTTTATGAAAACACTGTTTTTTCATATTTTTTGGACAAAGCGCAAGACTGAACGCAAGACAAAAAAACCATGAAAATGGGCCATTTAGAGGGCCTCTTGAGGTTTATAAATAACAAAAACTTAAATTCAGAATCTATCACAGGGGCCTGGTGCTATACAGGATTTTTCCCCAGGCTCGGAAAAAGAAAGGCCGGTTAAAAACCGGCCTTTTGCGGATAATGAGGTAAGTAAAGCAGGGGAGGGTGTTTTGAGCTTAATGCTATCTTCTGGTCATGCCGTCGTCAGACTGATTCCGCCCGGACCTTTGATTATATCCGTTGTTGTTGAATTTTTGGCCGTTGCGCTGACCCGGGTTGTTCCGATATCCATTCCGCATTGAATCGTTTCCTCTGAACTGCCGGTTATTGTGGTTATACCGACCATTATCCATATGGTTTCCGGATCCGTATCCGTGGTTTCCTCTCATATTCATATGATTACCGCCGTATCCATTTGATCCGTTCATGCGGGTGTTGTTTGTTCCGTGTCCACCCATGTTATTGTTGCCGCCCATCCCGGCCAGAGCATAACTTGCAAGCCCTATCAGAAGGATGGAAGAGGCAAGAACTGTGATTTTTTTGATATTTGTTCGTTTCATTTTGATCTCCCGGTTTTGGTTTTAAATTTTTCAATCTGTTTTTTTCGCCTTTCGCTTCTTAGTTAGTTCAATATGCGTGCCATGGATTATAACGCTCCGGAATAAAAGAAACTTCTGTATATTTTCAGTATATGTTTGAATTGCAAACCATTGTAATTGGATATTTAATATACAGGGGGTGGGTAAAAAAGAATCAGTCTTGCAGTGATCCAATTAATTGACAGGGCAGGGGGGGTATCAAATAAAAAATTTGAAAAGGTTCCGAAATGTAATGTCAGGAAATACGCGGAAAGTCTTGAGCCCGAATTGCCATGTATTATTTTTTTGTTTTGCTTTTTCTCATTTTTATATACCAATCTTCATGGCCGTATGTTTGATCAAGACAATCAGGACACATCCCGTGAGTGAATTCAGCTTCCGAATGTTCTTGTAAATAGCTCTCAATCAAATTCCAGTATCCTTTATCATCCCGGATTTTTTTACAGTAAGAGCAAATCGGAATTATCCCCTTCAGGGTTCTGACCTCGGTCAAAGCTTTTTGCAATTTCTGAAGCAGAGTATTCCTTTGTTCTTCTGCGAGCTTGCGCGTGGTAATGTCCTGAATTACGCCGCTCCATATGGTCTGCATATCCATTTTTTGACTGCTCGGCCTGGAAGTTAACTGAATCCATTTTATCTTTTTATCCGGCAGGACTATCCGAACTTCGCTTTGAAACGGAATCCAGGCAAGATTGGCAGTTTCATCCTCCGATCTCAGCCTTTCCACATCTTCTTTATGAACCATATCAAACAACGAGACAGAATTGTTTATTATGCTTTCGGAGTCATGTCCGAATATTTTTTTACATTCAGGGCTGATATAAATAAACTTACTCCGGCCGTCCGGCCATCTGACATACTCATATATTGCACAAGGGACTGTATTGACAAGTCTTTCATGATGCCTCCTGATTTCATGCAGTTCTTTCCGGGTTTTCTGGTATTTCAAATTAATCTTTTCAAGTTCTTTGACCTTCTGCTCCAGTTCTTCATACGATGGTTTGACCGCCATTTCCGCACCTGCTTTTTATTATATTATTCTTGCTGAAAAGCTTGATATTATACACTATTTTTAAAACATTGCACATAAACTATTTACTGTATGAAGTCTATCTCATAAGAAGCTGTCTCTTAAAGCTTTTTATGCCCTTACCTCTTTCACCGACAAAATATAGATATAGTTTCTTCTGTGTGAAAAAAGGCTGGAATAACACCCAAAAGGGATTCTCAATAAAAAGGCCGCTGCCTTGTTTATTATGGTGGAACAGTGTTTCAAAAATTATGTTGAAAATCATCGGAAAACCGATTACAATTCGAACAAATAATAAAGGCCAAACCTGTCGCAAGGCAGGGACGGAAAGCCACGGGTCCTTTGGAGAGACAGCCGGGTTGCATCAACATAAAAAGCAATAGAAACCGGGTCACCCAAAAGGTGCCCGGTTTTTTTATTGAAACCGTAACGGTTAACAAGAGGAATTGCAGATGCTAAAGAACCTGAAGCTTACAAGCAAATTAATGCTTTCAATCGGGATTGTGGTGGTGATTTCATTTGTCAGCACAGTAAGTGTCATCACCATGAAAGCCACAAGCATTTCAAAAAACCAGGCGATGAACGAAATTGACGCTGTCTCGAAAGAGTTTGCAAACGAGATCCGGCTTGATATTGAAAAAGCTTTCGGCACGGCAAGATCATTGTCATACGCCACCCAAAACATGAAAAAAACGGATAAACTGGCGGATCGGGAAAATCTTCTGTCCATGATGGAGGGGATGCTTGAAAACAACCCCGGATATCTCGGGATCTGGACGGTCTGGGAGCCGAATGCTTTTGACGGACAGGACATGAACTACAAAGGGGATCCCGGACATACGGATCAGGG
>JBNJHA010000136.1:0-3197 GCA_051748085.1 Thermodesulfobacteriota bacterium | reverse complement strand
CCCCTGCGTTTCACTGAACGAGGAGAAGATAAAAACATCCATTGCCCGGTACACGCTGAAAAGATCCTCTCCGGTCTGGGTCCCGGCCAGAATAAGCCGGGAAGAGATTTTTTTGCGGGAAAAAATATCCTGGATTTTTTGTTTTTCCGGCCCGTTACCGGCTACCAGGAAATAGGCGTTTTCGTGTCCCCCCAGGAATTCTGTTGCCGCCTCGGCCAGAAAACCGAGATTTTTTTCCGGAGCCAGCCTTCCCAGATGGCCGAGAATAAAAGCATCCTTGGGTATATTCAGTTCCTGCCTCTTTTTCTCCCTTTGACCGTGCGTGAAAAAGTTCGGGCTTATGCCGGTGGGAATTACTGAAACAGGAGTCTGCACGCCCCTGTCGGCGATCAGGTCGGCTATGCTTCTGCTTGGCGCAATCACTCGGCTGCACATGTTCGCGTATTCAGTTGAAAGGCTGATCACAAACCGTTTCAATAGCTTGGAATCAAGAGGCACGTAATGCGTGTACTCCTCGTAACGTGTATGATGGGTAAACACCAAGGGGACATTTTGCTGTCTGGCCGCTCGCAGGGCGCTGTCGCCAAGCAGAAAAGGATGGTGACTGTGCATGATATCCGGCTTGAAACTGGCCAGTTTGTCTCTTAAATGGTTTGGTATGGGAATATGGACTGAGAAATCACTGCCGTTGAAATTTTGAATGGCCGGCAGACGGTAGACGTCTTTTTCGTTTTTCGGGTTGGTATTCGAAAATTGGGGGGCGATGACCAGGACTTCATTGTCCATTTCACGCAGATTTTGGGTGAAGGCGTGCACGGATTTGGCCACCCCGCCGACGTGAGGCAGATATGTATTGGTAAACATGCATATTTTCATGATCTGTGCAGCTTAATTCTTATATCCGTGCCTATTTGTTCCTCCCGTTCCGGCTTGAAGCCGGGTACGCGGATTTCGTATCTGTCCGGCAGTATAGGTTTTTGACTTTTGATGCGCAAGTACCAGTTCTTTTCTGCAGGCTCAAAACAAACGGTGATTTTGCCGTATGCCGTCGGAGTAGGACCGAAGGAGAATTTCTGTTCGGATTTAAACCATTGCGGAAATACGCCGCTTCCCAGTATAAGCACATTGCCTTCTTCGCGGACAAACATGCTGCGGAGCATAAGTATCCATTCCGCGGCCGCCCAACCGTGGTGTCCGTCGCCCATACATCCTCCTCCGGTCAGGGGATGAACCGCTTCCGGCCAGGTGCCGGTTGGAGAGGCCAGTTCAGCCACTTTCTGGATCAAAGGTTCATGGCCAGATCCCGTATTACGCAAGAGCCCCTGGGCAATGCACAGTGTGAGGTAAGGATTTTGTCCGGAATGGATCATGTCCTGAAAAAACGCTCCGGCATGAAAGCATTTTTCCTGCAAATAGTTGAGGGTATTTACAACCGCTCGATCTTCGGGCGGCTTCAGCTGCAGTGGATAATCAGCAGCAAGAGAGCCGATGGCTCCGGCATCCATTCTCCGTAACGGCGCGGCCGGCATTATGCTCCGTTGTAAACGGGCCATCGCGGATTCCAGACTCTTGTTAACGCAGGTTTCAAGGTCTTCAGCCAGGTCTTTTGCCTTTTGTGCTTCTTTTTTAAAGCCGTTTTGTTCAAGAATGGGCGCGATTTCCCGCAGCCCGCCGAGAGCCCAGAAATCATCCCAGTAATAGTAATCGTTGGGCCCGAAATGCTCGGCACTGAATCCGGCCGGGAGAAGACCGGAAACAGGACTGTCATCTACGGGCAGTCTTTTGCGTTTTATCCAGTTTATTCCCCGCACAGCGGAACGCAGAATTTTTCGGGGAAGCCGTTTTCCGGTAATGCGCGCCCATTGAGCTATTATCCATAAAACCTGTCCGTTTGAATCCCATTCTCCGGACTGGGAGTAAAAGAAGCCGCTTTTTCTTTGTTTGTCCGGAAATTTTTCTATTATGCGCTGGCTGCGATCCGTGTGTCCCAGTTTGATCAGGGCATGGAGCATAAGGCAGGCATCCCGGAACCAGAAGCGTTTATATGTGTATGGACCGGGGACAAAATCGCGGGCGGAAAAAAGAAGCAGTGAATAGGCCGATGTCTGGAAAAGATAGTTTAATCGTTTATCCGGGGTTACAAGTTTTGCGGAGCGTTCATTTAAATCCGCCCACCCCGGGTTATCTTCCGGCATATTCTTATTCTGTTCCAGGGGGATCTGAAAATTTAAGCGGGATTTGTCTTCTTCAAGATTAAAGATTGCTGCAGCTGTTGCCATCCCCACCCGGCAGGATATGGATTTTTCGGAACTCTCCTCCTGGAGCCGGTTGAAGACATCGCCTTGCTGATAATCGGAAAAAAGCACCCTGTCCGGAGCCTTGGGAAAGAACAAGGCGTCATCCTTGTCCACCAGCAGTTTCATCTCCTCGGGTGAATAGCTTAATTTTTCAATAAACTGGATACCTTCGGGATTGTATGGTCTGGCTGCCAGAATCAGTCTTGAGCCAATAGGTGCCCGGGTATTTACTTCGATTTTCAGATTATTCGGGCCATTTTTCGGGGTTGAAACCCGTGTTTCCGATTTGAGGCAGATACCGTCCCGATCCAGCCGGGTTATGATCCTCGGGCTGTCACCTGTTTCCAGATTCTGTCGGCAAGTCTCTTCCCGGCTGGGCAATATCATTTGCCCCTGGGGAGTAAGAAGCCAAAGATCCAGAGACCAGCTGTCGAAAAACGGAGTTATGAGTCCTCGCGGATCGATCAGGGGATAATTATCGCTGTTCGGGGTCCCCAATCCGGTCCAATTGCGGTGGGTAAGATTTATATGGCTGAATGAGAAGGCGCGGGGAATGAATGACTGATCAGCAGGATTGAATTGGCGGTGTACCCAGTAGGGCCAGACCCAGTCCAGGTTGTGCTGAATGGCTTTGGTGTTTATAAGCCCGCGGGCGTGAAAAAGTATTCCCGCGCGGATCAGTTCAGTAGGTTCCTGAACTTCCGAGGGTTGGGAAAAACGCCGCAACTGGGCTAGAAGTGAAATCGGGTCTACAGTTCCATAGGCCTTAGCCGCTTTTTTTATTATCAGTCTCCAGGGAAGCCATCGAAGTAACATAACATTACAATATATGTTTGATATGGATTTTGTAAAGAGAAAGAAATAGAGGCTGGAAATAAGACTGGAGACAAGAAACTAGAG
>JBNJHA010000135.1:0-3342 GCA_051748085.1 Thermodesulfobacteriota bacterium | reverse complement strand
AAAGCCTTTTGACGCCAGGGAGATAATCATGCGCATCATCGACGGAAGTGAGTTTCAGGAATTCAAAAAAGATTATGGAACAACTTTAGTGACTGGTTTCGCTCGAATAATGGGCTTGCCGGCAGGAATAATTGCCAATAATGGTGTAATTTACGGGGAAACTGCCCGTAAAGGAGCCCATTTTATTGAATTGTGCCAATATCGAAAAATTCCTCTTGTATTTCTTCAGAATATATCGGGATTTATCGTTGGTAAAAAATATGGGCGCGAGCAGAAAAAACTGGGGGAAGAACTGGTTTGCGGCCTGCCGGTATCCATTGAATGGGCCGACTACAGGTCCCTTACGGGCCGGTATGACCGGATTGTTTCCATTGGAATGTTTGAGCATGTCGGAGACAAGAACTACCGGATCTATTTTAATAAAGCAGCCGAGCTGCTCGACAATGACGGGATTTTCCTTCTTCAAAGCATCGGCGGTGAAAACACCGATCCTGCGCCCGACCCCTTCCTTAATCGCTACATCTTTCCCAATGGCAAAATCCCTTCCCGCAGGGAAATAAATGATGCCAGTCTGGGCCTGTTCCGGCTGGAGGACTGGCACAATTTCGGACCGGATTATGACCGCACCCTTATGGCCTGGGATGCCAATGTGCGCCAAGCCTGGCCGGAATTGGGTGATGCCTATGACCGGCGGTTTCAGCGCATGTGGCACTACTACTTAAACTGCTGCGCAGGTCTTTTCCGCTGCCGCCAGGCTCAGCTCTGGCAGCTGGTGTTCACCAAACCCGATTCCCAGCGCGAATACCGCAGTCACAGATAGTCCGGGGGCGGATTTTGATGTGGGCGCCACCACGGCCTTTGCCCTGATGCTGACCTTTACCCTGGCGGCTTGGTACAGACGAACGGGGCAACCGAAGGGTCAGACCAGTCCTCCAATTTTTCTTTAGCCGAAAGAGACCTGACTTTTTTTAAATAATGAAGGATCTTGGCAGGAATTTAAAATAATTGTACATTGAGTTGTACAATATAGCCAGTCAAAGGAGACCGGCCATGAAAGCCATTACTTATTTAACTGCAAGACAGTGCCTGGCCAAAACCATGGAACAGGTTTGTGAAGATCATTCTCCGGTGATCATCACCCGAAAGCGCAATAACTCGGTAATTGAATATCATTACAATATTTATCTTGAACCAACAGCGACGTTGCATTCTCGGGTTTCACAAAAGCCATACGCAGCTGCGTATGCCCCGGAAATGTTGAAGTTAGGGCGGAAAAAATTGCAGTCCAACTGCCTGTATTGTAGATTGCCAGATAATGAAAGAAATTTGATAAAATTACAGGCTTCGTGTGAAGAGTCCCGGAAAGACCTGGAGAAGGTGATCTTTAATCTGGTGGAATTGTAAAGCGGAGAATCAATGGATGCCCAAAGCGGACTTTTTGACGCGGATGATTTTTTTCCGGTTTCCCCGGACACTTTAAAAACGGATACCCGTACCGACTTTCCGGTCTATCTAAAGCGCGGCGGCCGTTATGTTCTTTATACAAAGGCAAGAAAGTATTTTTCCCGGAACCTGAAAGACAGGCTGGTGCAAAACGGCATTGACACGGTCTATATACCGTTGCAGCAGCAGGCTTCCTATGAAACCTATGTAATGGAAAACCTCGAAGAGATTCTCAATAACCCGGAAATATCCGCTGAAGTCCGGTCAAAGGTTTTTTTAAACACCACTGCAAACCGGGTCAAAGAGATTTTCCACAGCCAGGTTCCCACCGTGGACGAGCAAATGCTCGGCGGAGTTGAGAATCTGGTGAACTCCAGCCTTTCGTTTTTGCTGACCCCTGAAGCCATGGAAAACATAGGCCGGTTTTTGTCCCACGACTATCAGACTTTTTCCCACAGCGTGCACGTTTTTACCTATGCAATGATGCTCATGAACGATATATCCGGGCAGTGGGAGAAGCAAACCCTTGTGGATGCCGGGGTGGGAGCCCTGCTGCATGACATCGGCAAGATACGAATCCCCGCCTCCATTTTAAATAAACCCGGAAAACTCGACGAAAAGGAATGGGAGCAGATCAAGCTGCATCCCGAATGCGGCACTTCCATGTGCACAAATGTTTATCTGCCGCGCACAAGCCTTGCCTGCATCGGGTTTCATCATGAAAAATTCGACGGTAGCGGATATCCATCCGGCATTAAAGGGGAAAAGATTCCGGTGCCCGTGCGCGTTGTTACATGCTGCGACGTCTATGACGCCATTACCTCAAATCGTCCTTACGCACCCGCCAAATCACCGTTTGAAGCCCTGCAGATCATGAGTAAAGAAATGCATGGCGCTTTTGACCCCGGGATTTTAAAAGCCTTTATCCATGTCCTGGGCAGGATGAATCAATAACCTTAACGCCGGGATTTTTCAGTCCAAAAAATGGATTACGTCACTGTTTCGGCCATAAACGGATAATAAAATGCAAGTTGTTCTGAATGGTAAAAGGGTTAAAAGGCATTTGAAAATTGCTGTTGAGTTTAATTGCATTGGAATAAACAAACCATTAGCTTTTAAACTGAACCCCATTCATATGAAAAGACAATCCCCCTGATATGTGGCACCTATACATCATCCGCTGTGCGGACAATAGCCTTTACACGGGCATCACAAAGGATGTTTCCAGGCGGATGGCGGAGCACAACCTGAAAACAGGCTGCAATTACACCAGAGCCCGAACGCCGGTTGAACTGGTTTATCAGGAATCTCATCCAACCCGGTCATCGGCGCTGAAACGGGAAATCCGGATTAAACAATGGCCCCGGGCAAAGAAACTGGACCTGATAGATGGCTGAAAACGATTTTGATACAGACAGAATTTATCAGCCCGCGGCAGTCGAATGCTACAGCGGATACAAGGCCTGTGAACGGCCTGTGGCCTTTACCTGCAAAAGCCGCCGGATGGAAATATCCGAAATACTGGACCGCTGGTATGAAGGCGGTCTGACAGCGGATAAACCGGTTGTCAATTATTTCAAGGTCAAGACCGGGGAGGGCCGTGTTTTCATTCTCCGGTATGCCGCGCAATCAGATGCGTGGGCGGTACGGGAGCAGGCATCCATTGACATTGGAGGGCAAGCCATGAGTTCATCTTCGCCGTCAAGAGACCGTGCATGGGAACTGCTGACAAGATACAACAAGAGCAGCGGGCTGATTGCCCATGCATTGGCCGTTGAATCGGTGATGCGGCATTTTGCAGAAAAATACGGGGAAGATCCGGATAAGTGGGGGATCATCGGTCTGGTGCATGACCTGGATTATGAACAGTATCCGGACCAGCACTGTCATAAAACAGCG
>JBNJHA010000134.1:0-3430 GCA_051748085.1 Thermodesulfobacteriota bacterium | reverse complement strand
CAAAATTGCCTGGAGAAATATTCGCCGCAATACCCGCCGAAGTATCCTATCGATGTCGGCGGTGGCGATAGCGGCGATGACCTTTGTTTTCATGTTCAGGCTGAGAAAGTCGGCCTCCGTAAGGATCCCGACAAGCGTTTCGCCGTCTAAAACCGGCAGACAGCCGTATTTATGTTTCAGCAGTATTTGGGCCGCATCCTTTAAGTCCGCTTCCGGTGCAGCATGCTGAATGTCGGTGCGCATTATTTCAAGCGTAGGGATGCCCGCGTCGAGCTCCTCCTGTGTGTCCGGATCAATTCCCGCGAACCGGGATACTGTCGCCGCCAGGATGTCGCGGTGGGTGACCAGCCCGAGGAAACGATTGCTGTCGTCGACAATCGGGATGTGACGTACCCGGCCGAGATCCATCACAGACCGCGCACTGGCCAGTGTGTCAGTTTTTTTAAGGGTGAAAAGATCTGAGCTCATCAGGTCCTTTACTTTAAGCATAACTATCTCCTTGGCTTTTATTGTCTGCTTGTATATTGGCTTATATTTGCGAGATGCGCAAGGGCAGGCTTTATCGACAATACGCAAATGGAAAATTACGATGTTATAATTTCCGGGGCCGGACCGTCCGGGGCAACGGCAGGAATTTTACTCGCCCAAAAAGGGTTGAAAGTTCTTGTGCTGGATAGAAAACAATTTCCCCGATTCAAGCTCTGCGGTGGTTTGCTTACCTGGAAGACTCAGGAATTTCTGAGCCGGGTTTTCGGGATCGGTCCCGGTTACTTAAAAAAGCATAACGCCCTTGAGGCCAGCACGCAAAAATACGGTCTGGGGATGAACAGGTTGCCGCGAATAACCGGGCGCATGCGCTATCCGTTTTTACTGATAAACCGCAGCGTCTACGATAATATGCTGGTGCGCCGCCTGGTATCAGCAGGAGCGGTTTTCCGCAGTCCGGAGACAGTAAAGGATATTGATCCGGAATCTTCCAGGGTGGTCCTCGGAAACGGTGAGCGCATAAGGGCTTCCTTCATAATCGGAGCAGACGGAGCGCTAAGCACGGTGCGCAGGAAACTGGCCGGCAGGGGAGTTGTTCACCCCCCATGGTCCAGACAGTCAGCACTGGCCCTGGAGATGCATGTTTGCCGGTCAAAAGATGATTTCCCTGACTATCCATGCATTCATTTGGGGCAAGTCCCCAGTGGATATTTCTGGTCCTTCCCGGGCCGGGAAAAGCAGTGCTTGGGACTGGGATCGAACGTAATCCGAAACGGCAACGAACTGAAAGAGATTTTTAACAAATGCTGCGCAATAATGGGTGTAAATGTTCCAGTCAAAAACCTTAAGGCCCATGTTTTGCCTTATGGAGACTTTGAACCCCGTCCGGGTGTACAGAATATACTTCTCTGCGGGGACGCCGCGGGCCTGGCCGATCCTTTGCTGGGCGAGGGAATTTTTTATGCCCATTATTCGGCCATGCTCGCGTCTAAGGCCGTATTGAGGTCCTGGAAGCAGCCTGAAAATGCCGCAAAAGAATATTTTGCCCTGATGCAGGAGATCGTGACTGAAATGCGCTATGCCCGCATGTGGCGCAAGCTTACCTTGAATGTTTTGAGTCCGTGCGATTTTGCTCCATTTAGACTGCTGATGCACAGATACAGGCGGCAATTGGTGGAAACAATTCATGGGCTGCGGTCCTTTAAATGGCTGCGCACGCGGAATTGGTCGGGTCTGTCTGACTGATCCGAGGGCGAACCGTATATTTTTTTGCATAAATAAAAACAGAGAGGAAACAGTTTGGCAATAGATCCAAGACGCAGCCGGGAAAGGATGGTCAGGGAACAAATTGAAGCCCGGGGAGTATCCGATCCGAGTGTACTGGCGGCAATGCTCAAAGTTCCCAGACACCTTTTCGTGGACGAGGCCCTCCAGGCTCAGGCTTACGGAGATTATCCACTTCCAATAGGATATGGACAGACAATTTCCCAGCCTTATATTGTTGCTTACATGACTGAACTGTTGCAGCTTAAGCCGGGCATGAAAGTGCTTGAAATCGGCACTGGTTCAGGATATCAGGCCGCGGTGCTGGCCGAAGCGGATGCTGAAGTTTATACCGTGGAACGTATTGAAAGTCTTTTCCAGGCGGCCCGCAAGAGATTGAACGATCTGAATTACAGGAAAGTTCAGGTAAAACTGGATGATGGAACAGAAGGCTGGCCCGAAAAGGCCCCTTTTGATCGAATCATGGTCACTGCCGGCGGCCCGAAGGTTCCCGAGACATTGATCCAACAACTGGTACCCGAGGGAATGCTGCTTATTCCGGTCGGCATGAGCAAACGCAAGCAAATGCTGATCCGTGCCTGGAAGACAAACGGCGGATATCAACAGGAAAAACTGGGCAGCGTCGCTTTCGTTGATCTTGTAGGTAAACACGGCTGGTAATAGCGGGCTTAATCTACAAATTTTTGATTTTCCGGATAAGATCCACTAAAATTATAACATAGGCAAAATATCGAGGGCGGTATATTTCAGGAGGTAATCATGGGAGAAGCCGATAATAAATCCAAGCCGGGAAAAACAAATATTTCCCAGGCACTTCAAGACGAAGTTATTTCATCAACGCTATCCAGGATAAAATACAAAATTTTTGTAATGAGCGGCAAGGGAGGCGTGGGGAAAAGTTCCATAGCCACCAATTTGGCGGCCGCCCTGGCCCTGCGCGGAAAAAAGGTAGGACTGCTCGACGTTGATATCCACGGCCCCAGTGTTCCTCACCTTTTGGGAATAAAAGGACTTTTAGATACTGACGACAAGAATATGATCGCTCCGAAAAAATACAGCGAGAATTTAAGTGTCGTATCCATGGAATCGCTTCTGCGCGATCCGGATCAGGCTGTTTTATGGCGAGGGCCGATGAAGACTTCAGTTATCCGCCAGTTCATTTCCGATGTGCAATGGGGGAGTCTGGATTTCTTGATCATTGATTCTCCGCCGGGAACCGGGGATGAGCCGATGACGGTTTTGAAAACAATCCCCGATGCATTATGCGTGGTCGTCAGTACTCCCCAGGAAGTTTCTCTGGCCGATGTGCGCAAGGCAATAAATTTTTTGCAGTATGCACGGGCTAATGTGCTGGGAATAGTCGAAAATATGAGCGGTCTCTATTGTCCACATTGCCACAAGGAAATCGAACTGTTCAAAAAAGGTGGCGGACGCGAGCTGGCGAAAAAATACGGTCTGGATTTTCTGGGCGGTGTCCCTCTGGATCCTATGGCTGTGACTGCCGGAGATCAGGGATGCCCGATTGTCATGAAAGAAGGAAAGTCGCCGGCCAAAGAGGCCATGATCGAATTGGCCGATAATGTTGCCAGGTCCGCGGAAACCAGTTTGGAAATAGCTGTAAAAGAAAATTGATCTGGCAAATTTTTAAAAAAATATAAAA
>JBNJHA010000133.1:0-3433 GCA_051748085.1 Thermodesulfobacteriota bacterium | reverse complement strand
GCTTAATCAATGGCAAGGTTATAAAAAAATAATCACGATTAATTGTCAACAGCCAGCAGAATTTCAATTTGGAGTAATCCGGTCCGGCAGGCCGCATTCACAAAACCGGAGAAAGAAGAGAGGATGAACGGACGGCAAACCGGAAGGGAAACGAACGGTTGGCGTAATCCTCTATTTGGGCCATCCGGGACTTGGAAAAATCCTGAACAAGCATTTTTTCGACCTCGGATATAAAACTGGGGGAATAATTAAGAAGCATAAGTTCGAAATTAAGCCGGAAGGAACGGTTGTCCAGGTTGGCGGTTCCCACCGCGGCGCAGGACGAATCGACCAGAAAGACCTTTTGGTGCAGGAAACCATGGAGATAACGGTAAACTTTAATACCCGCCGGCAAAATTTCCGGGTAGTAGGCGTAGGAGGCCAGGTATAAAATGCGGTGGTCCGCTTCCTGCGGAATCAGGATGCGCACATCAACCCCTCTCAAGGCAGCCAGTTTAAGTGCACCTAAAACACGCTGGTCGGGCACGAAATACGGACTGGCAATCCAAATCCGGTCACAGGCGTCATTTATCACCTGGGTAAACATCAAACCGCATGTATCCATTGGGTCGGCCGGGCCAGAGGTAACAAGTAAACTGCTCTCATTACCACCTTCAGCTCCTTGCATCTTCCAATCAAGTTCGGGAAATTCGCCTTTTGCCCAGTACCAGTCCTCTAAAAAACAAAATTGAACAGATTTGACAACCGGACCGACAACCTTGACATGCGTATCCCGCCACTCACCCAATCGGCTGTGCCGTGAGACATATTCATCGCCAACATTATGCCCGCCCACAAAAGCAACTTCGCCGTCAACCACAACAATCTTGCGATGGTTTCTAAAATTGAGCTGAAAACGGTTGGCCCGGCCCTTTGTAGTGTGAAAAGCGATGACATCCACGCCGGATTCGCGCAATTCCTGAAGATATTTTTTGGGCAATTGGTGGCTGCCTATCTCGTCATACAAAAAATATACCCGAACATTTTCCCTTGCCTTTTGTATCAGCCGGGCCTTGAATTTATTTCCCAGCTGGTCATCCTCGACAATAAAAAACTGGACCAGGATATAGGATCGGGCACTGTCCATCGCGTTAAAAATCGAGGCAAAAGTCACTTCTCCGTCTATGAGCAGCTCGGTTTTATTGTGTCTGAGAACGGGGCGTTCAGTGAGATTAACAAGGGCTTGCTGGCTTGCGGTAAGTTCCTGCACTTCATGCCCGCTTTCAAGCGCGCTGCGTCGCAGAAATTCAACCCTGGGTTTGACCGCTTTATCTGTACTGCCGCGCAAAAGAACATAGCCATTAAATTTGCGCCTTCCGAACACCGCATACAGAGGTAAGGTGACCCATGGCAACGTGACCAGCGAAATGGCCCAAGCTATGGCCCCCTGAGAGGTATTGGCCCTCATGATGGCGTGCACGGCCGCTATAATGGCCAGCCCCTCTACAAAGAAAAAGATATATGTGATCAGGGCGAGTAAATCAGAGGATAACATTTTGACCTTTCTATGGATAAAAAAAATGGTAACTATTTGACACAATTAAAACAGTAACGTAACTATTTACTACAGTTAAAAACGCACCTGCTTTTTATATATAAACATGCAACAGGCCGTCCGGTTTTCTTATGCATTCATATACAAATCCGTGCCGCCGCTAAAAAAAATGAAAGGAAACTATAAAGCGTTTTTTTGAAGTTGCCAATGGGCGAAACACTTCTTGACCCATTGCCGAAAACAGATATCAGGACTCATCCGCTTCACTGTAGTATCCACGCGGGGTCACCAGCCATTTGCGGAAAAGCTTGGTATCCGAATTGCCGATAATAACGCAGGAACGCATATTGACTTCATGAGTCGGAAATTCCCGCAAGGTACTCAGAATCATCCCCTCCGAGGGCAGGGTGACGTCCGTGCCCACGGCAACAGGTGAATCCGCCTCGCGGTGTTTAAGGAATATCTCCCTGGCCCGGGACAACTGCCACCCCCTCTTTTTGCTTTTGGGATTGTACAGGGCGCAAACCAAATCCGCGGCGGCAACCGCCTCAAGACGAATTTCAATACGTTCCCAGGGAACCAGGATATCGCTCAGACTGACAACGGCGTGGTCAAGCATCAGCGGGGCCCCGACTCGGGCCGCCAATGCCTGGCTCGCACTTACTCCGGGGACTACTTCCACTTCCAGGGCAAGATCCCGTTTTTCCAACATTTCCAGGGCCAGGCCGGCCATGCCGTAAATCCCTGCATCACCCGAAGACACAAGACAGACCACTTCCCCGTCCGCAGCCAGTTGAACGGCTTCAGCGCACCTTTCCCGTTCCCGGGTCATGCCCGACGAGACTATTTTCTTATCTGTCGTCAGTTCCCGAATATGTTCAATATAACGCGGATAGCCGACAACGGTCGTACACCGTTCTATAGCTCTTTCCGCCCGCCGGGTCCGGTCCAGGGCGTTGCCCGGCCCTACACCGACCACATAAAGTTTTCCCTGGCGATTGCTATGCTCACTCGCGCCCATAATCTCCTCGCGGATATCAATTCCGCCCGTTGGCCAGCCAAAATAGCGGCCGGTTCGGCCACCCCCGGAAGCCCCATTTTGGCTGCAACCAACGGCCTTTCATCAAACAATTTTTTTTTTCGCAATATTTCTGAATCCGGAACTGCATAAAAAGGCAGCTTGAGTTCGCTTGCCGCTTGCAGCAAGCCGGGTTCAGCACGTTTGCATTCCGCAGTGGCCAACAGACGTACCCGTTTAAAATCTATATTGTTTTCACCCAACGTCCCCAGGATGCACTTTTTTAAATGCCCGGACTCGACGCCGCGCTGACATCCGATTCCAACCACAATATCTTTAAGGGCCTCGGTTGCGGTGCTTATAACCGGAGCGGCTCCCAATATCCTGGCAACCTGCCATGTCAAGTCATTTGCACCGCCTTCATGCCCGCTAAGCAGGCTGACAGCGAACCGGCCTCCGGCATCGACCTGCACCACCGCCGGATCGGTATGTTTATTCCCGGGCAGACCCGAAACAGCCCGAACCACAACCCCGACCGGTGCAAAATACACAATGCGGGAAAATTCGCTGAACAGGCCGGGAGTCAATGCAAGTATCGAGGCAAAAGATTTTTCACCGCGGCCTAAAACGCATTTTTCATGCGCAAAGATCTTCGCAGCAAAAAAATCCGCAAGCTTTCTGGCCATTAACAAACCGGTTTCAGATAACGCGACCAGAGCCGTGTCCATCTTTTTTCTCCAGGACTAAAAGGGCGTTTAACGGATTCAATTCCTGCAGTTCCCGGATATTCCGAAGCTGAACAATCTCTTCTTCTGAAAAACCCAGATCACGGCAATAGTGGCAGTAAAATAAATCCGGGATCATTTTCCACTTGCAGTCAA
>JBNJHA010000132.1:0-3590 GCA_051748085.1 Thermodesulfobacteriota bacterium | reverse complement strand
TATCATGCATGTTCAGGATGAGGACGCTTTTGAAATGTGCAGGCGTCTGGCCCGGGAAGAAGGTCTGTTTGTCGGGATGAGTTCCGGGGCTGCTCTTGCCGGCGCGCTTAGACTGGCCGGCGAAATAGAGCAGGGAGTCATTGCAATTGTGTTCCCGGACGGCGGAGAACGATATTTGAGCACGCCCCTTTTTGTTGAACCCAGCCGGCAGGGAGTCGGAGTCTGGGATATCGGCTCACGCAAAAAAGTGTATCTGGAATCGGATCCGGGAGGTGCCGGACTTTTCAGTTTCGGCCCCGGCCCGGACAATATCGGTTGCCCCGAAGTCTGGCGCCGGATTGTTCTTGTTGATGTCCTCAAAAGGCATATGGACAAGAAAGGTCTTGAACCGAAAGCGGTTGTCGGAATTCCTGATTTTGACGATAAGACTCTGGAAGCGGGCAGGGCCCTGGGTGTTTCCCGGAAGGAATTCAGCCGGGGATTTCTGGAGGAAATTTCTCAAGTTGCCGCGCGGCTTGGAATCCAGAAAAGCGTCCAGTTTGTTCCTGGAGCTTCCTGTTCGGAAAAGGCGGTGGACATCTGTGACCGTCTTCTTTCCAAAGGCCTGGGTTATGAGCGTCTGCGTTCGGTTTATTATGATGTGCGCAGGGATCCCGAATACGGCCAATTGGCCAGAATGGATCCGGAAAAGATAATGTCCGGAAAGACTGTTGACCTTGAGAATTACGACAAGGGAAATCCTCGCGATTTTACCCTGTTCAAAAGGGCGACCCTGCAGGATCTCAAGGAGGGCAACGTGCTGAAAACCAAATGGGGCAATGTCCGCCCCACCTGGTATCTGCAGCAGGCAGCGGCTGCCTCTGAACATCTGGGGCAGATTTTGCTGGTATTGGCCGGTCAAAACCATATCTTTCCGCACCTGGATAACCTGCGCAGTATATGGAATGCTTCATTCCGGGTTCATCCCCAGGCCTGGGCAGTTTCATTTCCGGTAATCGACGATAAGGGATCCGAGGATAAACGTGATTTGCGCGATTTGGCCTCGGACAGTGGCGGTTTCCGCGTTTTGCGCATGTGGCTCTTGTCTTTGTCCTACCATAAGCCCCTTATTTCCAGCGCGCAAAATATATACATGTGGCACCGAAACTGGAAACGGGTGCAGGATTTGCTTGTCAAATTAAACGCGGTTTTGCCCGCGGAAGACAATACCCTTGGAAATGAAGTTGATCAGGCGGTTTTCGATCTCAAGTCGCAGTTGAAAAAAAGCATAGATGACGATTTGAGCTTGCAGGCCTTTTGGCCGGTCCTTTTTAGAATCACCAGAATGGTGCATAAATTTATGGATGAAACCGGGATAACCCGGCGGGAACAGGCCGCCCTGCTTGCTGCTATGCGGGATATTGACGAGGTCCTGTGCATATTGGATTGGGATAACATACCGCTTCTTTTTTCCGATTTGCGTCCTGAAATTCAAAAAATGGTTACTCAAAGGGAGATCGCACGCAAAGAAAAGGATTTTTCGCGTGCTGATGAAATTCGGGACGAGCTCAAGGGCCTCGGGTTTGCAATACTTGATTCTCCGCATGGAATACAGGTTTTCAAGAGCGGCAGTAATAAGGAGACAGGAAATGAAAAATAAGTATTGGATTGCATTTGGCGATATCCATATGGATACGGCGTTTGTAAATAAAGTCGAAGGGCTTTCCCAGGCAGATGGAGTGCTTTTGTCCGGTGACATAACCAACCATGGATCAATGCGGGACGTCCAGAATATTATGGATCGGATAAGAGCGATTAACCCGAAAATATGGGCTCAGGTCGGGAATATGGACACCGAGGAAGTTGTCACATGGCTTGAGGATGAAGGCCTCAACGTACATAACAAGCTTGTTTCCATCCATACGGAAGTCAAGATGTTTGCGGTCGGCTATTCCACCCCCACTCCGTTTCATACCCCGCTGGAAGTACCGGAGACGGTTTTGGCCTCCTGGCTTCAAAAAACTCAAGATCAATGCCGGAAAATAGAAAATTTAATTTTCATGACCCATACCCCGCCCATAGATACACGTGCGGATTGTCTGAACGACGGTTCACATGTCGGAAGCCCCGCAGTCCGGGAATTCATAGAGGTCGTCCAGCCGGATGTATGCATTACCGGCCATATTCATGAGGCGATTGGGGAAGACTGGATCGGCAATTGTCCGGTAATAAATCCCGGGATGGCCGGAAAAGGAGGCTATATCCGGGTGGATTTGCTTGAAACAGGTTTAAGGGCGACATTAAAGGGAGTTGGTCTGTGATTTTTTATTCATGGAATGTAAACGGTTTTCGGGCCGTGGCCAAAAAAGGATTCTGGGACTGGTTTTCCATGGTTTCCGCAGATGTGGTCGGATTGCAGGAGATAAAGGTGGAACCGGACCAGCTCGACAGTGAAGAAAGAGAGCCGGATGGCTACCACGCTTTCTGGAATCCTTCCCGGGTTAAAAAAGGCTATTCCGGAGTGACCTGTTTTTACAGGCATGAACCGCTTAAAGTCGATAGCGGGTTGCCGGACGGACAATTCAACGGAGAGGGCCGCCTGATCCGGATAGAATTCGAAAATTTTTATTTTTTTAATATTTATTTTCCAAACGGACAAATGAGCCAGGACAGGCTTGATTTCAAAATGGGTTATTATGACGCCTTCCTGGCTTACGTCCAGGAGCTGCGACGCAAAAAGCCGATTGTTGTCTGCGGGGATTTTAATACTGCTCATACCGAGATTGATTTAAAAAACCCGAAAGCGAATTCCGACCGCTCCGGATTTTTGCCAATGGAACGGGAATGGCTGGACAAGTTTATCGGTGCCGGATACCTGGATACCTTTCGCCTGTTCAATTCCGAGCCGGACCAGTATTCATGGTGGACGTACCGATTTGGAGCCCGATCCCGAAACGCCGGGTGGCGCATAGATTACTTCTTTGTTTCCGAGGAGCTCAAGAGCCGGGTCAAAAATGCCTGGATAGAGCAGGAAGTCATGGGTTCCGATCATTGCCCTGTCGGATTGGAATTGGATTTTTAGCCGGGTTTTTATCCGGAAATCCAAAAATATCTGGTATCTGTTCACCAAATTTTTTGCGAGTTTAAGCTTTTGGCCTGCCGCAAATGCACGCAAAAAATTCGGATTTAGAAATATCAAACTTCCGGATGGAAACTACTGAGTGCATTTGCGGCTGATTTCCAATTGATCATCTTTTTCGCGGACATTAAGCGGTTGTTTTTGACGACAAAGACGATTATGCCTTTTTTCGGGAGAAAATGACTGTTCAGGGTGAATACAATCCCAGGAGGTAAGAAGTGACGTATAAATCCACCGCTTTGTCCGGAGTTTCAGGGACGGCTGCCGCACTGGACTGGATGCAGATGCTTTCCGGTGCCGCCCTGGCTGTTTTTATGATCCTGCATACTTTTTTTGTCGGCAGTGTAATTTTGGGCGCACACGTTTTTAACGGTCTGGCTGTTTTTTTTGAGTCCACTAATCTGGCCCAGCTGGGCGGTCCTTTTATTGCTCTCCTTTTTTTGTTCCATTTTATCCTGACCGCCAGAAAAAT
>JBNJHA010000131.1:0-3603 GCA_051748085.1 Thermodesulfobacteriota bacterium | reverse complement strand
TCCCCTAGCCCACAACATCCCGGTTAATGAACTCCCGGACCGTCTGGACGAGCTCCCGGAAGACGGGCTTATCATAGTCATGTGTTCATCCATTTTCCGAGCCGCACTGGTTTACGGCTATCTCCTTTCCCGCGGCTTTGAAGCGGTCAAGGGCCTTACCGGGACTCTGGAACAGATGGCGGGACAGCTGAAACCCGGTCCCCTGTACAAAAGATCCGGACTAGGACAATAAGCAACCATGGAAATCGCATTAATTTCCGCTTTGGCCTTTTTTTTGAGCTTTATTTTCGCCCTGGGTGGCGTGGGCTCGGCCATTGTCCTTATTCCGGTCTTGAACTGGCTGGGCATTCCCATGACCGAGGCCAAGCCCACCGGACTTTTCGTGAACACGGCAAGCATGGTCAGCGCCACCGCCTCCAACATCCGCCACAAAAGGCTTGATTTTTCTTTGGGCCTGCCCATAATCATAAGTTCGGTGGTTATCGCCCCGGCTGGAGCCTATTTCTCTACCCTGTTTCCGGAACGAATTATTTTGATTTTGTTTGTCCTTTTTTTGTTTTTCTCCGGAAACATGATGCTCTTTTTCAAAGGGGCCAAATACAAGGGGCAATACCGCGAGGACCGGCCCTTCATGCCCCTTTTGGGCATCGGGGCCCTGGCCGGGGCGCTTTCCGGCATGCTCGGGGTGGGCGGGGGCGGAGTCATCTCCCCGCTTCTTCTCGTTTTGGGATTCAATCCGAAAAAAATCGCCGCGGTAACCGCTTTTGCCGTGCCCTTTTCCTCGTTTACCGGATTTTTGGCCTACTGGGGTATGGGGCATTTCCGGCCGGATCTGGTCCTGCCGGTGGGCCTGGCCGCCTGCGCCGGAGGTTACATGGGGACCCACTTCATGCAGAACCGCATGTCCCCGGCAACGGTTAAAAAGCTGCTGGCCCTGCTCATTTTGGGCCTGGGGATAAAGCTCTTGTTTCAAGTCATCTAAAAAATTAGCCAATTTGTGCACGCGAAGGAGGATATCATGCTCAAAATACTTTTTCTTTGTACCGGAAATTCCTGCCGGAGCCAGATGGCCGAGGGATGGACAAGGCACCTTAAAAGCGGGGAGATTGAGGGCTATTCCGCGGGAACCGCGCCCGGAGGCGTGGACCCCATGGCGATAAAGGCCATGCGCGAGGCCGGGGTGGATATATCCGGACACAGGTCCAAATCCGTGGACGAGCTGTCCCAGAATATCCAATTCGACTATGTTATCACTGTCTGCGACAGGGCCGGAGAAAACTGCCCGTTTTTCCCGGGCCCGGTAAAACGGATGCACGCCGGATTCGAAGATCCGCCGCTTCTGGCCCGAAACGCCACGGACGAAGAAGAAGCCCTTGGACACTATCGAAGAATAAGAGACGAAATCCGCGAGTTCGTGGCCACCATGCCAAAGTCCCTGCCTTCCTGAGATGGCCTTTCTGCATGGCCGGTTATCTGGCGAGTTTCTGCATGGATTTTGCGTGAAAAAACGTAACTATTCAGGACACGAAAAAAGTTCACCGGATTTTTTGCGTAAACCTGCGACAGGCCGCCCGGTTTTCTTATGCACTCTAAAAGGGGGAAACCGGACCGCGGGTTGTACATAAAGTTAATTTTCCAAACAAATATACATTTCCGGCACAACTTTTTGCTCTTCTCTAAACCAGCGAGTCCGGAGGGGGCAGGCATCACCCTACAGCGGGCATTAGAAAACCGCAGTCCGAAAGCATGAGGAGCAAAAAATTTGCTGAACAGATACGAAAAAACTTTAAATAATCCGATAACGACTTGGCAGTAAACAAAAAATCCCCGGCGCTTGGCAAAACAGTACGCACCGGGGATATTTTTGTTTTCCTGATTTATAAATACCAAATTTCCGATTCGGAAACTATTTAACGCTTATATTCTCTTTGCGGGCCAGTTCCAGGGCCTTAAGCAGGTAGGCTATCCGGCTCCCCAAATTACGCATATTCAGCAAGCCCTCCTTGTCTTCAGCAACATCTCCCGGAGCAAGACCATAGCCCAGATTCCAGTACTTGGATCCGGGCATATACATTTCCGACATCTGAAACGGCTTGAGTATCGAATCCATGACGTGAACCGCACCGCCGCGGCGCGCAGCCACAACACCGGCTCCGACCTTGCCCCGGAAAAGACCCCCGTTCTGCAGGGCAACAAAGCAGCAGCGGTCCAGAAGGGCCTTGGTTTCAGCTGAAAGGTCGGCAAAATATGTAGGCGAACCAACAACAATCCCGTCTGCATCTATCATTTTTTCCAGATATTCGTTGAGCTTGTCGCTGGTTATTGCACAGCGCCTGTCCTGGTTTTCCTTGCATTCCATGCACGCCGTACACCCCCGCAATGGCTTGCCGCCGACCTGCACGAACTCGGTTTCAATATCGTTTACCTGCACCGATTCCAGCACAGCATGCAGAAGATGGGCGGTATTGCCCTTTTTCCTGGGACTTCCGTTAAAGGCCACGACTTTCATTGAAAATCTCCTTTTCAAAGTTTCTTATGTTGGTTCTTATCCGGGAATTCAAAAAATTCCGGATTTAGAAACATCAGGTTTCCAATTCGGAAATAAGATATTTTTCTGGGCTCCTCACACAAATTTGTGCAAAACTTTGTTGCTAATAACCCGCAAATAAAGTTTAACGCACTGAATTTGAAGGTTTTTATTAAAAATTATTGAATTGACTAACCGTTGTCATATTCTGGATCCCTGATCGGGGTCAGGGATGACGGAAGGTGGAAATTCCGAACGACTTGGATCAGCCCCCAAGATGCGGGCTACCCACCATCCGTCATTACCCGGCTTGACTGGGTAATCCAGGATTTTGATTCAGCAAAAATCTAAAATGTTTTGCACAGATTCTTCAGACGAACCTTTTTCTGTTTAGACGCAATTGCAAAAACTTATTTTTTACAGGCGCATCTGTTTAACAAGGACATTAAATAATCATGAGAGAGCGCATCAATATATCCGCTCTCTGTCAAGGAATATAAACTCCATTTCCCGGAACGCAAGGGTTTGTATCCTAAAAAAATAAATGGCCTTTTTATGCGAGGTGAAAAATTACTTTCAGTGTTGACTTATTGAAAATAATCAGCTTTAATTATATTGAAAATAATCATATAATCCTGTCAAATAAAGCACAGGCTTAACAAAGGGGAAACAATGAAAAATTTATTTTTCCTAAGCTCGCTGATATTGGCGCTTATCCTTGTTACATTAACCGCATCAACAGCCAGGGCCGGCAATGAACTTACTTCCTGTACCTGTGAGGACTGGGACAAAGATGGGAGATTCGGAGCTGTTCTGCATAAATTCAAGATAGACAAAAAGGTTTTAAAATCAAATATTGGCGATTATAAGCAATGCGCCGCATATAAATCATCTCTATCCCGGTGCAACGGAAAAATAGACTTCTGCGCCTGCGAAGACTGGGATAAAGACGGCAGATTCGGGATGGTCTTATACGAAGTCAAAAAATATTCCCCGCGTGTTTTGAAATCCAATATAGGCGATTACTATAAATGTACTGCATTCAAGTCAAAGCTCTCCCAATGTAAATAATCAGC
>JBNJHA010000130.1:0-3605 GCA_051748085.1 Thermodesulfobacteriota bacterium | reverse complement strand
ACTTCGACAGGCTGCGCCAGCCCGGCGAAATATTGCCTGGACAGAGTATCAAGCAGCACCCCCCTAAAAATCGCGGCGTGCTGAGAATGAGCAGGAGAGCTCTGGACTGACAAAGTGCATAATGCTTGCCAGGGAATGGAATATTCCCGGGCCTCCTGGAATTTGAACCTTGCTTCTGGCAATCCTCCAGGGCCCGAGAATCGCATTACTGGCTGGGAATAGCCGTAAGTGCTCGCGCTATGTGTATCATACATTACAGTATTAACAGATGGTTGAAATCATTTATAGACCGCAAATACTTTCAGTTCTGAATGCGAAATCATATTTTCCAGATCGCAAGCCTGGGGCACTACCGAAAGCTCCGTTTATTGTAGTTTCATCCTTTTTCTTCATTGCATCCAAAAAGTTTGACACATAAATTTTTGAGAATATAATTAAAGTTATGACAAAGCCAAACCAATCGTGAGATTGGGACGGAAAGTTACGGGTCTTGCCAATACCTGACTTTTTTCGATTTGATACAAGACAGCCGGACTGCCATTTCTTAAGTGGCAGTCCGGCTTTTTTATGTGCAATAACTATTTGCGATCATATTTTTTACGTCCTCTAATCTTTTTATTCAATATCAGCTCTTGCCTTTATGCTGCAAAGTCAGGTTTTTTAGCTCATTTAACTTACAGGGTTGTCAGCCTTTTAGAGTGTGCCTGAAAATGAAAATTGATCTGTTAACTACAGTACCGGAAGGGGGTGAGGTAAATAATTTACTATTAGGGAAGCAAGCCTAAAACCTTAGTGGAGGTACGTCATGCAAAAAAACAACGTATGGAATTTACCCGTTTTTATCCTCACCGCCATAGTGGTTTTAATCTCCTGGATGCCCGGTCACCCGCTGAAGATCCTCCATGCCGAAGAGCTCACCCTCCTGGGGCCTGTAAAGTGCGAAAGGACAAAGGGCAAAAAAGACATTTACACTTATGAATTTACATCCATGGATGAACAAAAAGGGTTTGTCCTCGGGACCCTTTTGGTCTGGAACGGTTCCCCTTACTGGATGAATCAGGTAACCAGTGCAGTCATCCGGGTAAATGGTAAAAAAGTGGCAACCCCTGATGATTTCAGGCCAGGGGTTGATGTGCTGCAGATACCGCTTGATAATCTCTCTGACCAGAATACCCTGGAAGTTGATCTGCGCGGCAGGCCCGGGTCCTTTCTAATGCTGCAGGTGGCCGAACTCGGCGAGCAGGGCCCAAAATTTTCAGGTCCTCAGCAATATCCTTTTGTATGCCGTACCGAAAAATCCGGCCTCGGCCAGCCCATAGTGGACAATTACGAAGGAGATGGGGTCCGGGTTTTTAAGGAGGACGAATACGGCAACATCACAGATGAATTTGCCGGTTATTGCAAGGACTGCAGCACTGTGACACGGGTGGATTATTTTTATCGGACAGAGAACGGAGAGTTCCGGCAGTTGGATCGCTTCTCGGAATATCCGGAAGATCTGACATACACTGAAACCAATGATGGGTTTATTGTTCCCTATATAATCCGGCTTGAAAGAGGCACCATCAACCGGTTTATTTACGGTATCGCCATGCTCGACCCTTGGGGAGAGAATGGAGAAGCGATTGAGGCCTGGAACCAGAAGCTTTTTTACCGTTTCAGCGGCGGTGTTGCAATAGGGCACGATCAGGGGAATCTTGGAATCGGCAGTCCGCTTTATGACGAAGCACTCTCCCGGGGTTATGCTGTCGCCTACAGCACCGGAAACCGGACCGGGGTGCATTACAATCTCCAGCTTGCCGGCGAAACTGCAATCATGGTGAAGGACCACTTTGTCAATCGATTCGGCGAGCCCGAGTTTACCATGAGCATCGGCGGCTCGGGAGGTGCCATCCAACAGTATATATTAGCACAGAACCATCCCGGCCTGCTTAACGGCATTATTCCCCAAAGGTCTTATTCAGACATGATTACCCAGACCATTTATGTGGGTGACTGCATGCTCATGGAATATTACTTTGACGTTATTGCCCCAGCTCAGGGGGACGAAACTTTCGGCGGATTTGCAGTACGACCGGATGGGACTATAGAAAAATTGGGTGACCCTGAAAAACGGCAGCTGCTGGAAGGCATGAGCACCAGCAATGAAGAGTCTCATCCAATATACACAGAACTTACCGGTGAAACTGGCAGCACGGAATGCGTTAACGGTTGGCTGGGGTTAACGCCCCTGGTAATGAACCCGCTTTTTACAGATGTCAGCGAACTGGAGCAAATTCCCGATGAGGTGGTGGAGGCGGTAAAGTGGACGCACTGGGACGATTTGAAAAACATCTACGGCGTTGATGAAAACGGCTATGCCCCGAGCACCTGGGATAACGTGGGCGTCCAGTACGGACTGGAGTCTTTGCGAAACGGGGATATCACCCTGGAACAATTCCTGGACATCAACGCCAGGATCGGGGGATGGGAAAAACCGGATAAAATGGTTCCTGAAGGCTATCCATTCTCCGAATCCAATGAAATACAGTATCTCCTGGGGATAGAACCGAATCCGAACGACTTTGATCCCTGGAGCATCCGCAATTCCACCTTCTCATCCGAGCCACCAGGATCTGAAGACTACATCGCCCCGAGAACCGTCGGCAACGTCGAGGCCATGCACGATGCCTATAAATCAGGCCAGGTCTTCATCGGCAAGCTCGAAATACCGGCAATTGATATCCGAGACTATTTGGACCCGAAATTAGACATGCACCATGCACAGCAGTCTTTTGCCACCCGGAAACGAATTAAAGAGTTCATGGGTCACTCAAAAAATCAGCTGATTTGGATGAAAGATCCGGAAAGCAGTTCTGATATCACGGTGGCTGCCATTGAAATGATGGATGCGTGGCTTACAAATATCCAGAATAATCCGAATCTCAGCGTTTACGAAAATCGGCCCGGAACAGGAGCGGTTGACCAATGTTTCTATGAGGATGGCTCCTCTTACAAAGGACCCGAGGCATGGGACGGCATATTAAATGAAAAACCTGACGGACCATGTACAGAAGCCTTTCCTTTGTTCTCCACTTCCCGCATTCTTGCAGGCGGCGGTATTGAAGGCGATGTTTTCAAGTGTCACCTGATGCCCGTGGAAGAGGCCATTGAGAGAGGTCTTTATGGAGATGTGGAAATCGATGCCGACACTCAGGCAAAGATAGAAGCCATCTTTCCTAACGGGGTATGCGATTACAGTAAGGGAGATGCGGGTCGGCCGGAAGATCTCGACATAGAAAGCGCTATCGGGAAAGCCGACAGATATGATTTTTGAAGAGATGTCATCGGTGGTTTTATTGATTCGCTGGTATAGAATTTAAATTGTTTATACAATTCTTTTAGTGCCCCGGCTTCGGCCGGGGCATTTTTATTCACCGCATCAATGAAGGTATAAACTTCAAAGTCATCAGTCCAAGATTACTATGTAAAAAAATCGGGTTTTTCGTTCCAGTGTGTGCACAATACTTGCCAAGGAATGGAATATTCCTTGGCATCTTAAAATTTGCACAATGGTTCTGGCATGTTATTTTTTTCGGAGAGGCTGTCATCAGCTAAAAACAAAC
>JBNJHA010000129.1:0-3670 GCA_051748085.1 Thermodesulfobacteriota bacterium | reverse complement strand
GAATGACACTGGCGGGAAAGTCTACCTCCGGAGTGAAAAAGTGTACACGCAAACCTTTTCTGAAAAGAATCGTCGCTGCTTTCGCAATCGCCCCCCTCGGATCGGCCGCCTATCCGGCAGTTACCCGGGCCAGGGCATTTTTCAATTCCTCGGCCGTATGCGGTTTGGCGAGCATTGCCCTGAACCCATATTCACGGTAATTGGACAAAATCGGGTCCGAGGCATAACCGCTGCAGACGACACACCGCGCATTCGGATCAATTTCCAGAATATATCCAATTGTTTCCCTGCCCCCAAGCCCGCCGGGGATACTCAGGTCCATGAGCACCACATCAAACGGAGTTCCCGCTTGCCAATAATCCCTGTAAACACGGACGGCCTGTTCGCCGTCAGGGACATCCACGACCTCGTGCCCCTCCTCTTCCAGTAGTTCCCGGGTAAATTCCCGAATCATCTCCTCGTCGTCCATGACCAGTATCCGCAAAACTCTGCCCTCCTCTCTCTTCTGGGACGACGACAACATTCCATTTTGTCCGTTTTCTTTTTCACCGGCCGGCAGGTAAAATGTAAAGACCGAACCCTTTCCAACTTCCGATTCAACCTTTATTATCCCGCCATGTTGCACGATGATTGACTGCACAGCGGCCAATCCCAATCCCTGACCCTGATTCCGGGTGGTGAAATAAGGATCGAAAATCTGGCTTGCGTATTCGGATTCAAGGCCCACGCCCTGGTCCCGCACTTCTGCTTTGATATATTTTCCGGGTCTGAGATGAGGTATCTCATCCTGTGAAACTTCCGAATTCTGCAGGGAAATACTTATCAGTCCTCCATCAGGCATGGCCTGTTCGGCATTTTTTATCAGATTGGAAAAGACCTCTTCAATCTGGGTCTTGTCCACGTTAGCCGTCCACAACCCATCCTCAAAATCAAACACCGGCCTGACATTGCCTCCGGAAAATTCAAGAGCGACAATCTGAACCACTTCCCGCAGACTGACGCGGTTCTTTACCGGCTGTCCGCCCGTGGCGAATGTAAGAAGTTTTCCGGTCAACCGGGAAGCCCGGTGCATGGCCCTCTCGGCCCTTGCCAGGAATACTCCGGCCGGATGGCCTTCTTCCAGCTTGTCTTCCGCCAGAGAAATATTGCCGAATATCCCTACCAGGACATTGTTAAAATCGTGAGCAATGCCGCCGGCCAGGGAGCCCACGCTTTTGAGCTTCTCCAACTTTAAAAGCTCTTTTTCGAACTGTTTTTTGCGGGTAATATCCATGGCCACGCCAAGCATGAGCTTGATTTTACCCGCTGCATCAAAAATAGCGGTAACCGCCAAATTGACAATCAGATGAGAGCCATCCTTACGCACATAGGTCCATTCCTGTTCGTCATACCCTCCGTGCCTGGCCCGGGCCACAAAGACCTCGAAGCCGTCTATGTCCTCGCCGTATTCTCGGCTTAAATAACGGGCATGTTCGTTGATTTCCGAGTCAAGATGAAACAGTTCAGGGGTCTGCCTGCCGATCACCTCTTCCGCTCTGTAACCGAGCATCCTTTCCGCCCCGGAATTGAACACGTTTATCAAACCATGCCTGTCCGTCGCGATAATCGAGACCTGCGTGGCCGCGTCCAGGACATTCTGCATGAGGTCATTGGATCTGGCGATCTCGGCCTCTGCCCGTTTCTTTCCCGTCAAATCCCTCCAGGCCGCTATCAGCACCAGCTGGCCGTCATAATCGTGCAAAGCGGTCAGCTGTACTTCCAGAGGCAAAATGCAGCCGTCCGCCTTGTACCGCGTCCATTCAAAACGGTGCGTGCCGTTTTTAAAGGCCCTGTCCATCATCTCCCATTGTTTTTCCGCGGACAGGCTGCCGTCCGGCTGTTTTTCCGGAGCCCATTTTTCCGGCGATGTATTGAGGAAATCCGCTTTGTCCCTTATTCCCAGCAACTCCAGGGCGGCCTGGTTGCAGTCCACATATTTGCCGTTTTTGATGGTGACTATCGCGTCCGCCGAGGCATCGAACAGCGTTTTGAATCTCGCCTCGCTCTGCTTGAGTTCCCGCGTTCTCTTTTCTATTTCCTTTTCCAGATTGTCCCGATGCCTTACCAGTTCAGCATCCTTTTCCAGAAGGGCCAGTTCATCAGCCTTGCGCCGGGTTATATCGTTCACCGTGCCTTCATAATAAACAGGAAAACGCCCGGCCGCATCCTCCACCCGGTGAATATTAAGCGAGGCCCAGAAAACACTCCCGTCCCTTTTCTTCAATTTGACATCCCAGTTGGAAAGTGTATCCGAACCGGCCAGTTCCTTTTTCAGAAAAACCCGATCAAAGCTGTCCTCGTATACCTGTTGCGAAATGTCATTCAAATTGTTCAAAAGCTCGCTTTTTGTCGAATAGCCCAGCATATGAGCCATGGCCGGATTAGCATCCAAAGGAACACCTTCCGGAGTGGACTGAAAAATTCCTTCGTTGGCATTGTTAAAAATGGAACGATATTTTGTTTCCGATTTCCTTAGTTGCTCCTCGACTTTCTTGCGCGAATAAATATTTTTTAAAAGAAGCAGAATCAAGGTTAGTAAAACCGCGATAAGTGCGGCTGTAATCCATACAAGATTCTTATATTCATTATAAAAGGAAAACGGCGCGTTTATCAGGATACTCCCCGCGGGCAGCCTGCTCTCGGGCATTTGATACTCGGCCAGCGCCCGGCTGTCGAAAATAAATCTGTTGGCACCGGCGTGAATAACCGGAATATTGCCCGGGGGTTCCCCGTTCAGAATCCTTACTGCCGTTTCGGCCATGATTTTACCCTGGGAATAGCCGTCAATAACTTTTCCCCCGACAACTCCGCCGTGCAGGTTAAAACGCAGCAGACAGAATACCGGCACCGGACTTGTATTTGTCAGTTCGGCCCCGACCTTCTCATAAGTAAAATAATCCCCGGTCTTGTCTGCATAATAAACCCCGAGAAGAACCATGCTCCCGGGCGGCAAAGAACGAATTTTTCCTTGCAGCTCCTGAATAGGCAAATTGCGGTTGTATTCAATTTGAACCCGATTCTTGAATTGTTCCAGTTCGTTGCGTATCTGTCGGGTCCAGGCCCTGCCGGTAGTCAAATAATCGTTTATTACATAAACCTTTTTTGTGTCCGGTTTGAGCCTGAGCATGGTCCGCATTGTTTCCGCAGCGGACGGATATTCAGCCACTCCGGTTACATTATCCAGACCCTCGAGCATTTCCGGCTGAAAATCGTTTACCCCGCAAAACACGAACGGAATCCGGGGAAAAAGCTCTTTTTTGTGTCCCAGCACCAGATCAAAGGCATTGTTGTCCGAAGACATTATCAGGCTCAGGTCTATATCCCGGTATTTGGCTTCAAGAAGGTGGGCAAATTGACGGTAGTGTTCTTCACTGTGCGCCCGTTTGGAATCCAGGTATTCGATATGCAGTATGATGTCATTTTTATCCGGATCCAGGACATCGTATACCGCTTTTTCAATATTTTGGACCCAGGTCATTCCGGAATGATAGGAATGCAAAAGAAGAACATGCCGATGATTATGGCTTTTGGCATGCGCCCCGGCGCAAAACAGCAGGAGGAAAAAAAAGAGGCTTGCCGATATGGATTTCATGCAAAAGCGCATACATACCTGCTGGTAAAAAATTGACAA
>JBNJHA010000128.1:0-3708 GCA_051748085.1 Thermodesulfobacteriota bacterium | reverse complement strand
TTGATATTAAAATAGGACTTCCATACATGGACAGCATCCTGCAAGGAGCCCTGCCGGGCAAAGGCTATTCCCTTGTAAAGCGTGCAAAAATCATCCGGACGTATTTGTTCGGCTTTATTCCAGTAGTTCAGGGCCTCCCCGAGGTCCTCCTGACGCAGGCAGCAAAAGCCTGCCATTTTTAAAGCCTCGATATGCCCGGGTTCTTCCTGAAGGAATTTTTCGTAATCTTCCCGCGCTTCTTTGTAATTTTCATTTTTCAGATGTTCGTCCGCTTCGCGGAGAACCGGGTGAAGCCCGGAAATATTGTCTTCCTTCCAATTCGTAAGTTTTATTTTTTGGGCCATACCCTTAAAAAAATCCCGTCTGCTCATTTTGGTGTTTTTGGCCATGTTGAAATATCCCTTTAGTGTATGCTGAGGATGTTTATATGTTGTCTGATTTAGTGTCTTTCAGAAGAAGGCTTGAGTGAGCCTTCAAGAGTACGTTAATAATTTTCCGGTGAATTTTTTAATGTAGTGAATAGTTACGGATAAAGCAAAATAATTTATGAAAATTGATTATTGTCACGGCCGATAAAGGTCAAGCCGCAGATGCGCGTGACATTTCGTTTAGCAAAATTTAAGCAGTTTTTCGCGGCATGGTGGACCGTTTTGTTTCTCATTTCCAGTTTGGGAAGGTCCAATATGCCCGGTGCGTTGGACACTTCCTCTCTTAATTATGAAATTGACCAATCAAAAAATTAGTTTTAGATCGGCATGAAAATTCAGGTAATAAAGAGAAACACGCATGACCAAAAAAATCGTACTGGTAATGAATTTTTTTTAAGAATTTGATTAATATGTGCTGTTGAGTTTTTTAATTCAGGGTAGTGAATAGTTATGTTGCTTTTTGTTTTTAGAAGCGATGCATCCTGTGTAATAGCGCCAAAAGTTTTTATCAAGGCATAGCCAATGTTAAGTAATTTTCTGTTTCCGGTGGACTCCAAGGTTTCAATACAATCCATTCTGGGGCAGGCCGAATTCGTCAAAAGTTTTGATCCGGAAAAAGTATATCTTTTGTATGTGACCGCCGGAAACGGTCGCCGCATTAAGAAAAAACTGGACAGTATCGAGGCCAAAATGCGGGAGACAGGGCTGCCGGTGGAGCGGCAGATTCGCAGCGGGCATGTTCCCAGTCAGATTGTTGCCGCGGCTAATGTTACCAGGAGTATCATATGTTTTGTTAAAAAATGGAAGAATCCGCTCAGAAAGGCTTTGGCCGGGAGCGTGTTGAGTGATGTGGTCCGCATGAGCGAGGAGCCGGTGCTTATATACAACAAAAGTCTGTTCGCTCCGGACGGAGAATCCTTGCGCAGCAGCATCTACGCAACGGATTTCAGATATTCCGACTATAAATGCCTGCAGTATATTAAGCATCCGGCGTTCAAGGCCAGACGGCTTATACTGCTTCATGTCGGGCAGCGGGCACCGGATCCGCAGACCGAAAAAAAACGCTTGGAAAATGTCTATAATAATTTGGATCGCCTGGCCGAGGAGTGCGGAGAAAATTTTGAAGAGATTGAAAAACGGGAAGTCCTGGGCTTGGGAGTGGTGCGCAAGATTTTGTCTCACGCTCGGAAAAGCAGCGTGGATTTGCTGGTTATCGGCAAACTTGACGCTCCCGGAATTGTAAGCCGTTTGACCGGCTCTACGACCGAAGCCATTTATAATCGAGCTTCGTGCTCGGTGCTGATTATACCGAATACTAAATGAAATATGAATAGCTCAGTAGTCCGGTTTCCCCTTCGAAGTGTATAAGAAAACCGGACGGCCTGTTGCAAATTTCCGCAAAAAATTCGGTAAACTTTTTAATGTAGTGAATAGTTGCAGATGTTTGATTTTGAATATGCAAACTGGAATAAAAATAGTGAAATATGTTAGACCATTTAGCTGAAGTTATAAAAAAAAATATTGTTTTTATTTTCGCCCTGACCACCTCCCTGGCGGTTGTTGGCGTTGGCGTCTATTCCCCGCAAGTCCTTGATAAAACTTCCGGGCACTTGCATCGGCTGATAATCGAGAATTTCGGCTGGAGCTATCTTCTGTCCACGCTTTTTTTCCTGGTGTTCAGTATAGCCTTGGCCATGAGCAAGTTTGGGGATTTAAAGTTGGGGCAGGATCATGAAAAACCGCAATACAGTTATTTTGGCTGGTTCAGCATGCTCTTTGCCGCTGGTATGGGCATCGGGCTTATTTTCTGGGGCGTGGCCGAACCCTTGAGTCATCTGGCTAGCCCTCCGGTAAATATTGAGTCCGGATCCGGTCAGGCCGCCGCTTTTGCCATGCGCCACAGTTTTTTTCATTGGGGACTTCATCCCTGGGCCGTATATATTGTCATGAGTCTTTCCGTGGCCTATTTTTCCTTTCGCCGCGGCATGCCTCCACTTATATCCAGTTGTTTCTATCCCCTGCTCGGGGAACGAATATTTGGGACATTGGGATATCTTATTGATATTCTGTCCGTATTGGCCACTGTTTTCGGTATTGTCACCTCGCTGGGACTCGGGGCGCTGCAGATTACCAGCGGTCTGGCCAGCGTAACCCCTCTTGTGGACAATTTCACGTCCACTTTGGGAGTGATCGCCGTGGTCACCGTACTTTTTTTGTTTTCCAGTATGACCGGTCTGGATAAGGGGATTCAGATACTGAGCAAGACCAATATTCTTCTGGCCTTTCTTTTGCTCGGTTTCATGCTTGTGGTCGGCCCGACCGCATATATTTTCAATGTCCTGACCACAACAATCGGGAGCTATTTTTCCTCTCTTCTGGACATGAGCCTGTCCACCAATCCTTTTCAGGGATATGAATGGACCAAAGATTGGACTCTTTTCTATTGGGCATGGTGGATTTCCTGGGCTCCCTTTGTCGGATTGTTCGTGGCCAGTATTTCCCGGGGGCGGACTATCCGTGAATTTGTCCTTGGGGCGCTGGCGGTTCCTACGCTACTTACTTTTGTCTGGTTCAGCGTCTTTGGCGGAGCCGGACTGCACCTGGAGCTGGAGACCGAGGCGGAATTTGCCGGTCTGGTTTCGGAAAACGTGTCTGTGGCCCTTTTTGAGCTGTTTTCCTTTTATCCCCTGACTCCGGTCTTGACCTCCATCGCGGTTATTCTGCTCATGGTCTTTTTTATTACTTCCGCCGACTCCGCCACCTATGTCCTGGCTATGATGACCTCCGGCGGAGAACTGCGTCCCGCGAACTGGAAAAAGATTGTCTGGGGAATAACAGTTTCAATTACCGCCTGTATCCTGCTTTTTTCCGGCGGCCTGGAAGCCCTGCAGCGGATGTCCATTACCGCGGCCCTGCCTTTTACCGCGATAATGCTTCTTTTATGCTACTGCCTGTGGCTGGGAATGCGTTATGAGCGGCGTCAGCCGCATAAGAAACTGATCGAATTCGATTCTGAACCTTGAACAGCGCGCCTGCATTTTAAAATTGGAAACTGGTTAAGCCAAGAGTGTTTGAACACCGAATTTTTTACTACCCGTGCTTGCGGCCTGCGGTTTTCTGATCTGTACTGAGGGGTTATGTTTACACCTCCGGACTCGCTGGTCCAAAGCAAAGTAGAATTTTTACAAAATTTGTTATTTTTTTGGCCCCAAGCGGACGATTCCTATAGTTTTAAGCCCCTTCCCGTCAACAGTACCCTTGAACCATAAGAACCCTTTTT
>JBNJHA010000127.1:0-3785 GCA_051748085.1 Thermodesulfobacteriota bacterium | reverse complement strand
TTTCCAACGGCCAATCTTGTTTTGTCCGATGAACTGTTTCCCAAAACCGGTGTTTATGCTGTCTGGGCGGAAACAGACGGGGAAAGATATCCGGCCGTGGCCAATATCGGATATAACCCTACCTTCGGAAATGACTTTCTCTCAGTTGAAGTGCATATAATGGATTTTGAGGCCGATTTGTACGGCAGCCAATTAAGAGTCCATTTTGTCCAGCGCTTGCGGTCGGAAAAAAAATTCAGCGCTTTTGAGGAACTCAAGGCTCAGATTAGAGAAGATGTGAACATGGGCCGCAAGATTTTAGCCGCGGAAGGAGCGGCCCTGGTCTTATGAAGGCGTGCTTTTTTACGCCGCTGGCCAGGATATGGCAAAAAGCGGCCCAGATGTACGAGCTTATTGTCAGTGCTCGTTGGCTTCTTCTGGGCGCGCTTACCGGAGTCTTTTCCGGATTGGCCGCGATTTTGTTCTTTACCTGCGTAGAGGGGCTTAAATTTATCCTGGTACATAAGCTGGCCGGATTCGAGCTTCCAGCTCCGGCCGGAGAGGAGATTTTTTTCGGTGAAGCCGGGCAGTTCAGGCCCTGGCTGGTGGTGTTGTTTATGACCGTTGTCGGGCTGATTTCCGGCTTTCTTATTTCCAGGTTTGTTCCGGAAAGCATTGACGGGGGCACGGACGGAACGGATTCAATGATTGACGCCTTCCACCGCAAGGACGGAATAGTAGGAGCAATGGTCGCGCTCATAAGGAGTGGTACTTCGGTATTGACCATCGGGGCCGGTGGAAGTGCCGGACGCGAGGGTCCGATATCCCTGCTTGGAGCGGGCATTGGTTCTTTTATCGCCCGTAAGCTTAAACTGCGTCCCAAGGAAAGACGCATTCTTCTTTTGGCCGGGGCTGCCGGAGGTCTTGGCGCTATTTTTCGGGCTCCCCTCGGCGGGGCGCTTACGGCGGTTGAGGTTATTTACCGCGAGGATTTTGAGGCCGAAGCCATGCTCCCGGCGGTTGTTTCCTCGGTGGTTTCCTACTCCATATTTACCCTGGTATTTGGAAGCGACCCCATTTTCGGCATTCCCCATTTTGAGTTTTCGAGCATAAGGGAGCTGCCTTTTTATGCCCTGCTGGCGGTTGTCTGCGCCGTGACAGGCTGGTTTTATATCCGAACATTCAGATTCATAAAGTACAAAATGTTCTGGCCGGTTAAAAACAGGTGGGGAATAACCGCCAGCCTTACCTTGGGCGGCTTTTTCATGGGGCTTATCGGCATGCTTTTTCCGGAGGTGCTCACTGGTGGTTACGGATGGGTGGAAGCGGCCATACTGGGCAAGATGTCCATTGCCATGATGCTCGGCGTGCTGGTGGGCAAGACCCTGGCGACATCGGTAACTCTTGGTTCAGGCTTAAGCGGCGGCATGTTCGCCCCCGCCCTTTTTGTCGGGGGCATGAGCGGCGGACTGGTCGGTTCCTTAAGCAATCGTTATTTCCCGGATATTGTCGCTCAGCCCGGCGGATATGTCCTGGTGGGCATGGCCGCTTTTTTCGCCGGTGTGGCCAAGGCTCCGGTCGGCCCATTGATTATGGTCTGTGAGCTTACCCAGGGCTATGGTCTTTTGGCCCCGCTCATGCTGGCCTCTGCACTGTGCCTGGTTTTGAGCCGGAATTCATTTCTCTACGAGAATCAGGTCGATAATAAATTTGAATCCCCGGCCCATATCGACGATGCCACCATTAATATCCTGGAGAGCATGCGGGTTAAGGATTACTATCAACCGGTCCGGGCGACCACAATGGAGGAAAGTACTTCATTCACGGCCATGACCGATATAATCGCCAACGCCAACGAACTCTATTTCCCGGTGCGGGACGCCGAAGACAATATAACCGGGATTGTTTCGGTCCAGGATTTGCGCAACGTTCTGTTTGAGGATTGTCTGTGCGATCTCTTGGTGGCCAAGGATGTGGCCCGCAAGGCGGTTTTGCTTACTCCGGAAGATGACCTGTACCATGCCCTTCTTTTGTTTGTGGAAACGGATTTTGGGCAGATACCGGTGGTCAATCCCGAGGACAGAAAGGATGTATTGGGACTTTTGGCCAGGGAAGACGTTTTTAAGGCTTATGCGCAAATGCTCAGGGAAATAAAGGAATCGGCAGAAGAACCCGGGCTGTAACCCCCTGAACAAACCGTAAAATGCATTTATTGCGCAGACAGGCGATGATACTGCTTTAAATTTACGCAAAAAATTGGGTGAATTTTTTATTTAGTGCATAGTTACACGTTTTCAAAAAAATGCTTGAAAAGAAAAACGATATAAGCGGTATCGCACCGCATAAGATTCTTGTCTGCCAGCTGAAGCAGATAGGTGATGTTATCCTTTCCACTCCTGTGATCCAGATTCTGAAAAAGCGTTTTCCCGCGGCCTGCATTCACGTGCTAACCGAGAAAAAATGTGCTCCGGTATTGGAAAACCATCCGGATATAGACCGCATCTGGGCAATCGATAAAAAAAGACTGCGGCCTTTCTGGCGTGCCCTGGCCTATTACCGGAAAGTGGCCGGGCAGAGGTTTGATCTGATAGTGGATCTGCAGCAACTGCCACGGTGCAAATTCGTGGTCGCCATGTCCAAAACACCTGTTCGCCTGACTTTTCCCCCTCCGTGGTACAACAGACCTCTTTATACGCATTGGTCAAATCCCGTGCACGGCTATGCAGCCAGGTTTAAGGCCAGTTTTCTGGCGCCGCTGGGAATCGAGTGGAACGAAGAACGGCCCAGGATATATCTGACAAATGAAGAAAAGAAATGGGCTCAAGGGTATCTGCGTGAAACGGGCCTGCAAAAAGGACAAAAATTGATTGTCGCCGCGCCGGGGCACAAGGCGGCCAACCGTCGCTGGCCGGCTGAAAATTTCGGAAATTTGATAAATCTGGCCGGAGGCAAGCGTCCGGACTGGAAATGGCTGCTTGTATACGGCCCCGGAGAGCGGGAGACGGCAGAGAAGGTGGCCGAGGCGGCCGAAAACACGGATGCTTTGCTCCCGATCCAGGATATATTTGATTTGCGGCGTATAGCAGCGCTTATTGACCGGGCCTATTTTTTCCTTGGTAATTGTTCCGCGCCGCGGCATATGGCTGTTGGCGTGGATACTCCCTCGCTTACCGTTCTGGGCGCCTCCAGCCCGGCCTGGACCTTTCCCTCCCCGGAACACCAGGATATTTCCTCGGATATCGAATGTCAGCCTTGCAATCGGGAGAGCTGTAGGTATGCGGATATTCCCTGCCTGAGCGGCCTTGCCCCGGAAAAGGTCTGGCAAAGAATTGAGCGGCTGTTCATTTAAAAAATGTTTGAAACAATGCGCGGGATTTCGGTTTTATGAGCAAAAAAGACAATGATACCTGGTATCGAATGCTTTATGAATATTTCAAGCCCCATATAAGGACGCGGGGTAACGCTTATTTCCACGATGGTCGGGTCAATCTGGAAAAGGCGGAAAAAAATTATATCAAGGGGACTGTTTTCGGTACCCGCAAATATCAACTTGAAGTCATATCCGAAGAGGACCGTTTCGGAGTTTTTTGCAGCTGTCCTCATTTCGCTAATGGAGAAGCGTGCAAGCATTTGTGGGCCGCGGTGCGTCAGGCGGATGCCCGGCTGGCCAAAAGTGAATCTTCTTTAAAGGCGAAAAATGTCAATTTGTCCGGAAACTGGCAGCTTCTGTTCGGCGGGACCTCCCGGGAGCATACTTTTGAATTTCCGGTTCCCGGTGAAAATTGCCCTTATTATCATCTTGAAAC
>JBNJHA010000126.1:0-3804 GCA_051748085.1 Thermodesulfobacteriota bacterium | reverse complement strand
TGCCAGTGACGATGAGTCCTATAAAAAACGAATCGAAATAATTTCGGGATTTGCCCAGCACGAATGGCAGATCACCCAACGCCTGAACATGACCGCCGGGGCCCGCTACGAAGATGTCACCATCAACGTGGACAACTCAAACAACAGCGGCGGCACATGGATTTCAGGAGAAGACAAATGGATCGAGCGCAATTGGTCCGAATGGTCGCCCAAAAGTTTTCTTACCTACGAACTCGATGATCATGCCGACTGGCTGAGAGACACCTCGGTATCCGCAGGGATCAGCCGCATCTGGCGGGCCCCGGATTACCACGGCGACTACAATCCCCAGGGAAAGCCCACAGGCGCCTGGCTGGAGCCTGAGCACGGCACCGGCTACGATGCCATACTTTCCAGAAGACTTGCCGGTGATATCAATCTTGAGCTGAACTACTCATACTACCGGATAAAGGATTTTATTTCTTATAACCGGGATTTTGCCCAATTCACCCCGTCAAGCGGTAACCCGGTTGAGCCTGGAAAAGAGTTCAGGGATTATAAGATCAACCTGGAAGAAGTCATCCGCCAGGGTTTAGAGGTTCAGCTCAACGGAAGCCTTACCCGGAATCTGGATTTCATTCTGGGATATGCTTATCAGCACTTTGACAACCAGGGAGATGAGCCCGCAGGAGAGGAGGAATTGAGCAACCGGCCCGAACACATGGCAAACGCCGGTCTTATCTGGCATGTTCGCCAGGGTACGCGCCTGATCCTTGACTATGAATACCAGGATGACCAGGTAAGCGTTGAGGCCATCGAGGTGGCCGAAGATGAATATGAATTCCGGGAAACCGAGGTTGACGCCTTTCACGTGTTTGACCTCGGGGTGGAACAACGCCTCTTTGATCAGTGGCGCGGCATTAAAAGCGGCATGCTCAAAGTTTATGTGAAAAACCTGTTTGACAGGGATTACATCAATTCAAGCGGAGAGCCGGCGGTTGACCGCACCATGGGGGCGGCATTTTCTTTCAAATATTAAAGCACAGGAAGAGCTGCAGTGTGAACTGCATCAATAAATTTTCTGCATCAATCTTGTTTACGGACAACTTAAAAAAAGAGGAAATAAACATGTCCAGTGCGCTCGTAACAAAAAGATCCCTGTTTACCATCTGTATTTTCTGTCTTTCTGCATTCCTTGTTTCCTGCATTCTCCAGGCCTCCGGCTTTGCGGCCGAAAAAAGCTCCGGCGGGCAGTTCCGGCTGGTCAGCGTGGGGGTCGGGGATCCGGATCTGATCACGGTCCGGGCAATCGAGCGGATCAGAGAGTCGGATATCATTATATGCCGCCCAAGGGTGGAGAAAGAATTTGGAGAATACCTGGAGGGAAAAACCATCTGGGAGGGCGCTTTTGACCAATGGCGCACATGGGACCGGGACTGCAGCGAAATTGCAGACAGGGAAAAACGGGAAAAATGCATCAGTGATCAAAAGGTCAGGCAAAATCTGGAGAAAAAAATCAGGAAGGCCCTAGATGAAGGAAAAACGGTATCGGTACTGGGCCAGGGAGACCTGATGATCTACGGGGGGCCCTACAGGTGGTATCTGGAAGCTCTCGAAGATCTGAAACCCGAAATCGTGCCGGGGGTAAGCTGCTTAAACGCCGCAAACGCCAACTTCGGAAAAGACATAATGTCAGGGGAGAAGACCAGCTCAGCGGTGCTGACCCATTACAGGGATATTGACAAGGTGGCAGAGCACCAGCCCACCCTGGTCATATTTACCATGCATACCGGGTTTGAAGACATTGTGGAAAAATTAAAGCGTTACTACCCTGAAGACACTCCTGTTTCAATCGTCTTTTATGCTGGTTACAAGGAAAAAGAATACAGAATTTCAGGCACTCTTGCAACGATCCAAAAAAAGACAGAAGGCGAAGAATTTCCTTTTGAACACTTGGTATACGTGGGAGACTTCATGAAATAACAAAATCCTGCGTGACAATGAACAAGGCATCAATAAGAATCAAAATGAAAAGAATCTGTTTTTCAGGATTCTGCTTTTTCAGAAAAATGGGCGGTAAAGCATGAAACAGGCAGTCGACGGCAACGGGGACTTAATCAGGCAGGTGGGCGCTTTTACCGCCACCGTGCTGGTTGTCTCCAATATGGTGGGAACCGGGATTTTCACCACTTCCGGCCTGATAATGGAAGAACTCGGCGATCCCGTGATTCTTCTTTTATGCTGGCTTTGCGGCGGGATATTCGCCCTGTGCGGTGCGCTGTGCTATGGCGAGCTTGGGGCGAAATTTCCGAGCGCAGGCGGGGAATACGTGTTTCTCCGGGAAAGCTTCGGTAAAATGATGGGCTTTCTCTCGGGCTGGATTTCGCTCATCGTGGGATTTTCAGCCCCCATTGCCGCGGCTGCCATTGCTTTTTCCACCTATTTTTATTCCGCTCTGGGACTTGATGCCGCCTGGAAAATACCGATAACGGTTTTCGGCTTCCAGGCGGCAACCCTTTCCCTGGTGAATATCACGGCCGTGGCAGCAATCATCCTGTTTAGCCTCCTTCATTATCACAGCGTTGTCACCGGCGGCCGGATACAAAACGTGCTGACCATAGCAAATTTTGCCCTCATACTTTTTTTTATCATCGCGGGGTTTGTCTTCGGAAACGGCTCTGTGGAAAATTTCCGCGCACAGGGAGGGTTGTCCTCATTTTCTGCACAACCCTTTGCCGCGTCCCTGATATTTGTCTTTTTTGCATACAGCGGCTGGAACGCCTCGGCTTATCTGGGCGGGGAAATCAAGGCGCCCCAAAGAAACATCCCCCTGTCTTTGACGGTGGGAACCCTGGCGGTGACGGGACTTTATCTTCTGTTAAACGCGGTGTTTGTCTATTCCATGCCTGTCCATGAGTTGAAGGGCGCCATTGATGTGGGCGCAAAGTCGGCCCGGTTTCTTTTCGGGCAGGGCGTGAGCCGGTATTTAAGCATTGCCGTGGCTTTGGGAATCCTTTCCGCGGTAAGCGCCATGATCATGACCGGGCCCAGAATATATTATGCCATGTCCAGGGACGGGGTGTTTTTCACCAGGCTGGCCAGGGTCAATCCGGAGCGCAGAACGCCTGCCTGCTCGATTGTTCTGCAGGCGGCAATTGCATGTTTCATGGTCATCACAGCGTCCTTTGACGTGCTTTTGACCTATATTGGCTTTACACTTTCCATTTTTGCCATGCTAACAGTCATCGGCATGATCCGCATCCGGAAAATCCGGCCTGAGCTTTCCGGGATTTACCGAACCATCGGCTATCCGTTCACGCCCCTGTTTTTCATCGCCGGGCATCTGTGGATCATCTATTACATGATCCAGAGCCGGCCCATCGGCGTGGTTTTCGGTCTTGCCACCATACTTGCGGGCATCTTCGTTTACCTGGGCTTTGCATTTAAAGACCGGTTTGCCATGTAAAATTAATCCGCGGCCAAAAATCGCGCAGGGATGTCAAGGATGCCGGCTGCCTGGTGCAGATGCTTGTCAGCGGTTACCAGTTCAAGGTCTTCGGCGGCTGCAACAGCGAGATGGAGCGCATCAAGGGTTCGCAGGGGGGTACTGAAAAGCGCAATCCAGCCTTTTGCCATTTGCCAGTGATGGTCTTTTACGGATATGATTGTAAAAAGCCCTGAACCCATGTGCGAGGAAAACCTGGTCAGAATCCGGTTGCCGTCTGCCCCGGACATTTCATTCATCCTTACCTTTCTTGCAACCGCGGAATACAGTTCCACCTCGGTAAGGGAGCTGACCGCCGGTTGGTGGTCTTCATTGATCAG
>JBNJHA010000125.1:0-4078 GCA_051748085.1 Thermodesulfobacteriota bacterium | reverse complement strand
AATCCAAAACCTGCTTATAAACAGCACTTACCTTTTCAAATATTCCCGGCCAGGCATAAGACTCCAATTTGTCTTGAAGCGGACCGGGATCGGGCTCGGGATATTCCCGGACCGATGAAATGTGTTTTTGCAATACGGCGGCAAGCCTTTTTTCAAAATCCGGACCGTCTTGTTCATAAGGCTGATCAATGCGATGTAAACGGGGGGGAGCAATCAAATCCACATAATTGGATGGTATATCTCCGGCCAGTTCCCTGCTTCCGGGAAGATCGGTCGCAACTACACGGCAGCCGCAGGCCAGGCCTTCAAGAATAACCAGGGGCAGGCCCTCATAAAATGATGGCAAAACCAGGATATGAGAATCACGCATGATTTGGGAAAGACCCATCTGGTCTACAGCACCATGAAAGATTGCCCTTTCTCCCAAATTTTTGCCGAGCCGCAGGCATTCATTCTTCTCTTCACCGCTTCCGTTCCCGACAAGGTGTAATTCCCATTTAAAATCCCGCACGCTTTTAAGACAACGCAAAAGCCAGGGCACGCCCTTGGCCCGGCTCAATTTTCCGGCATAAACGATGCGTACCGGATCCTTCTCCGGCTTCAAGCCGGGATAAAACAAATCCTGGTTATAACCAGCCCCAATGACAGCAATTCTTTCCGGGGCAATCCCGTACAGCCGGACAATATCCTTTTTTTGTTCAGTATGCAGGGCCAAAACTCTATCAATATCCCGGCAGCCACTAAGCACTCTTTGCTGCAAATGGGAACAATTTTGAAATTGCCTCAAATCGGAACCATGACAGGAAGTAACCATGGGAATATCAGAAAAAAGACGCCGGGTAAGCGAGCTGACGATCCATAAATGATGACTGTGGATCACATCCGGATTGAAACGGCGCACGGCTTCCTGCAGACGACGGGAAAAGACTTTTTCGTAAGTATCCAACTCCTCAGGGCCGAGATCGCAAAAACGAACGCTTTTGTAAGGCATGACATCGCTCATGCCGACTATAGGATGGGTTAACTCCGGACTGTTGAAATCGATAAACAATGATTCAGCCTGGGACGGGCATTGAGGAAAACAGCTGTCCTTGGGGTCAGAACCGGCAACCAGAAAATTACCAAAACCGTGTCTGGCGGCTTCACAAATCATGGCCCGGATATATATGCCGCTGCCGGTGGAATCGGGTCTCTGACTCAAAACATGCAGTATATTCAATTCGACATCCAAATAATTTAATTTAAAGGAACCACTATCGGACTGCCGTTTAGATGATGGATATCCACCGGCAAGCCGTAAACCTCGCTTATTATTTCCGGGGAAACACCATCTCTCGCTGTTGCGGCGAAAACCCGTCCGTCTTTTATAAACAGAAATTTGTCCGCAAAGCGCAAAGCAGTATTCAGGCTGTGCATGGTCAAAACCGCGGACACGGCATGCTCCTGGACCACTTGCCGGACCAGATTGAGAATCTCCTGCTGATTCTTGAGATCCAGGGAACTGGTCGGCTCATCCAGAAGCAGGACATCCGGTTCCTGGACCAGGGCCCGGGCAATGTTCACCTTTTGCACTTCTCCACCGCTCATTTGATCCAGATACCTGAGCGACATATCCTGCATTCCCAGCTTTTTTATGGCTCCGTCCACTATTTTAAGATCATGCTCGGAAATTTTCCATCTGATGTGCGGATGCCTGCCCATTAAAATCGCGTCAAAGGCCGTGACCCGGCCCGCTTCCGCCTTTTGGGGAACATAGCCCATTTTTCTGGCTATCTCGCTGCCTTCCAGATACCGGATATCCGCGTCGCCGACCAAAACACTGCCCTGCCCGGGAGTCAGGATATCGTTCATGCATTTGAGCAAAGTGGTTTTGCCCACCCCGTTCGGCCCCAGGACCGCCAGTATTTCACCGCGCTCAACCTGAAAATCAATATCCTGAAGCACCGGATGACTGTTGTAGCTGAAGCATACGCCGCAGACATTCATTTGCATTTTTCTATTCTCCATTCCGGAAATCATCTTTTATATCCCTTGACCAAAAGATAAATAAAAACCGGCGCGCCCATGAAGGCGGTTAGGATGGACACCGGCAGAACGTTCGGGGCCAGTATGAGCCGCGCCGTAGTATCGGAAATAAGCAAAAGCAGCCCCCCGACCAGAATCGAGGCCGGAAGCAGAAAACGATGATCATCACCGATAATACGGCGGACTATATGCGGACAAACAAGTCCGACAAAACCGATAACTCCGAGAAAGGAAATAACCACCGCGGTAATCAAACTGGCCACGAGCATGCCGACAAGACGCACCTTTTTTACCCGCACCCCGAGACTCTTCGCGGTCTCGTCCCCGGCGTCAATTGCGTTGTAGTTCCATCTATTGACAATAAAATATATACTGGACACGCCGGTAATGGCGGTCATGATCGCCAATTCTCCCCAATCCGCCCTGGCCACATCGCCAAAAGTCCAGAAAACCATGGCCGCCAGCTGCACATCGTCGGCAAAATACTGCAGGAACATGGTCCCGGCTGTAAACAGAGCACCAAGGGCCACTCCGGCCAAAATCATTACCTCCGGAGAAGTTCCGCGAATCCGGGCTATGCCCATAATCACCCCGGTAGCGACCAGACAGAACAAAAAAGCGGAAAAGGTGGTCATATACGGACTGCTGATGACTACGGCATCCGCTCCACTGCTGCCCATCTGCCCCGCTCCGAGAAGCATCACCGAAAGCGCGGCACCGAAAGCTGCGGCATGGGAAATGCCCAGAGTAAACGGGGAGCCCAGAGGATTACGCAGAATAGACTGCATTACCGCGCCGGAAACGGACAAGGCGGCACCGGAAACTATGGCCGTTAATGCCTGGGGCAGTCTTATATTCCAGATTATAATCGCGTTCCGGCTTTTTTCTCCGAAAGCGAAAAAAGTTTTAAGTACTTCCAGGGGCAAAATTCTGACCGCACCCAGAGAAACACTGATAACCAAGGTGACGCCCAGGGCGAGAAGGCAGAGAAATACAAAAAACATTTTCCGGCCAACATAACGGTTGTATTCGGCCGGTACGGTTCCATCCTTGAAATGCATCAGGATTCCATTTCGATGGGCTTGAAGGCCTGATTTTCAAAAGATTCGTCCATGGCTTTAAACACCTCGCCCCCGACCAGGAAGTCATATATCTCATCGGCCTTTTCCCCCGGATCAATATCCTGGAAACGTTCAGGATACAGTATTTTGCCTACATAAAAGGCATCGGCCAGAATGGATCCGAAATTCCGGGAATACCAGTTATAGGGCAGGACTCCGTAGACCTTGCCCTCTTTGACCGCAGTAAGATCCTTATAAGCCGGGTCATTGCGCAATTGATACAAGGCGCTTGCTTCGCCGGAATTTTGGATGGTCGACAAATCAAGAAAAAGAATATCCGGATCCCAGTCCACGATTTTTTCCTTGGCAATATCCGTATGGGCGGGAACATCCTGGTCAGCATCCACATTTTCCAAAAGTACACTCCGAGCGCCGATAAACACGAAAGGCGGATACATGGGCTCGGTGGATTGAAATCCGTGCGGGCCCTTGAAGGCTATCCCTCCCACGAAACAGGTCTTTTTTTCTTCTTGAGGTATATCAGCGGTTCGTTGGGCAAGCGTCTGAATTTCATTCTCGAAAAAATTAATAACTTCGGCAGCGCGCTGCTCTCGATCCAGGACCTTTCCAAAAGTACGCAAGGTATTGTATAGTTGTTTCCGATACTGGACAAAAGTGCCGTAATTCATGGCCACTACCGGAATGCCCGTTTTTTTCTCCAATTCAGCCGGATCATGTCCCATATTGGGATAAGTTTTAAGTATCACATCCGGTTGGGTTTCAAGACCCAAAATCAATTCCGGATTGTCAAGCCCCCGGAATTGACCGAAAATGGGCTTTTGCTTAAACTGCGGATTGGCCAGGGCATAGGGCCGGGCGTCAAATTTTGTCAACCTGGTTTCTATATCGTCCACAGCCGTGACCATTTTCTCGGCCTGAAGATAAGCAACCAGCCTGAGACACCCGGGACCGGAACAAATAATATGCTCAAC
>JBNJHA010000124.1:0-4192 GCA_051748085.1 Thermodesulfobacteriota bacterium | reverse complement strand
GGGCTACAAGGTTTTCCAGGCTGTATTTGCCCCGGATTTTTCTTGCCGGCACAATTACCAATGAGCTGCCTTCCACGCTTATCTCAACTTCATCGCCAGACTTGAGGCCGGCGCTTTCAAGAAGCTGCTTGTTCAGCCTCAAACCTTGGCTGTTTCCCCATTTCTGGATTTTCGTCTGCATGTTTGCCCCCCTCCTTTAAAGGATAGCCAAAGTATATACCTTTAAGGGGATAAGGTCAAGGTTTTTACAGTCCGAAAAAATTTTGTTTGATTGAATGCTCTTGACCCTTTTTGGGTTTATTGCCGTGGAATACAGAATCAAGGTGCAGGTTCCAGAAAATCCCGAAATATTGTCCAGTCTGGCAAGTTAGTGCTCGGCTCCTCTAGACAGCCTATGCTTTTGTAGCGCCGGAAAAACCGGTTGAGCCAAGGACTCTAACCTGTCTTGTTTTGCAATAACGCTATGCCTGCTCAATCGCCTTACGCACTTTTACCGCCAGATCCTGAATAGAAAACGGCTTTTGGATAAAATGCACGCCTTTTTCGAGCACTCCGTGATGCGCGATGACATCGGCTGTATAGCCGGACATGTAAATCGATTTTAGCCCGGGGCTGCATTCAGAAAGCTTTGCAGCAAGGTCGCAGCCGTTCATTTCCGGCATGATAACATCGGTTATCAGAAGGTGAATTTTGCCCTCATATTCTTCGGCAAACCGAAGTGCGTCATCCGGTTTCTCTGCGGTCACCACTGTGTAGCCGAGTTTTTCAAGCAGCCCCCTGCCCATCTTCAGAATTGCCGGCTCATCCTCAACCAACAGGACCGTCTCTGAGCCGGTGGGCATTTGCTTCGCGGACTCCTTTAAATGCTGCGATGAATCTGATTCCTTCTCTTCATCGGGAGGCAGATATATTTTAAAGGTCGTGCCCTGACCGGGTTCACTGTAAACGTTTATAAAACCTTTGTTCTGCTTGACAATGCCGTATATTGTGGACATTCCCAGGCCTGTTCCCATGCCGACGCCTTTGGTCGTAAAGAACGGCTCAAACAGGTTGTCCTGAACTTCCTTTTCCATGCCACAGCCGGTATCACTCACTGCCAGAATGACATATCTGCCAGGAACAAAATAAGAATACTGCCGGCAATGATCTTCATCAACCACAACGTTTTTTGTTTCTATTATCAATCTGCCAATGTCTTCTATGGCATCCCTGGCGTTGACTGCAAGATTTGCCATGATCTGGTCGATCTGTGACGGATCGATTTTTATCTGCCACAGGTTGGTGCCCGGGTGCCATACAAGATCAATGTTTTCCCCGATCAGGCGCTGAAGCATTTTCAGCATATTTGAAATCGTATCGTTTAAATCCAGTCGTACCGGACTGATTGTCTGCTGTCTGGCAAATGCAAGCAGTTGTCTGACAATATTCGCCGAACGCTTTCCGGCGCTGTAAATTTCCCTGAGATTTTCGAAGGCCGGTTCTTCAGGCTCAAGCATTTCAAGCGTCAACTCAGCATAACCATTAATGATGGAAAGTTTGTTGTTGAAATCATGAGCAACACCGCCGGCCAGCCGGCCAACGGATTCCAACTTCTGGGCCTGGGCCAGTTGGGCCTGAAGTTTTTTCTGCTCTTTTTCGGCATGCTTGCGCTCGGTTTCATCGTAAATCATGGACAGCATTACACGACGGCCTTTAAGGGTAATCCTCTCGGCTGACCAGAGAGCATATACTGTGCTGCCGTTGCTTGTCCTGAATTCTACAGGCTCTTCGTTGAAAAATGTGTTTTCCTGAAGTTCCTGTATGATACGATCTCTTTGGCCGGGATCCGCCCAGATGCCCACATCTTTTGAAGTCCGCCCGATGGATTGCTCCCTGGCATAGCCAAGCATATCCACCCAGCGGTCGTTGACATCAATAAACTCCCCGGTGGTTATATCCGATATGACGTGAGGGGCGGGGCTGGAGCGAAACGCCTTTGAAAACCGCTCTTCACTTTCCGCTAACTGCTGCTCTGCATGCTTGCGCTCGGTTATATCTATAAGAGATACCACGCTGCGCGTAGTGCCTGGAATCATGTCAATGGTCAGATAACCGTTGCGCAGTTCGCCGTTGCGGACAAAAAAACGGAACTCATAATTAAGGGGAGCCGCCCGGGGGTCGCGCCGCCGTAAATAATGGTTTTCCTTCATCCATTCCACATCACCAGGATGAATAAATTCGGTCCAGGATTTTTTCCCCTCGACCTCCTGTTTGGAATATCCTAACAGTTTTTCAAAGTTTGAATTCACATGAGAAAGGGTGGTGTCTTCTTCAAGAACTAAAATGGCTGTGGCGGAGGTCTCGAATATGGCGCGGTGGTAGTTCTCAGACTGGCGCAGGGCTTCTTCGGCACGCTTGCGCTGGGTAATATCAACGATGCTTACAAGTATACGGGAATAGGTCTTTTCATGCCCTTTCGCAACTCTCCAATAAAGCTGGACCTTGAGCGGCTCTCCCTCAAGTGTTACATGATTTTTTTCGGTAATAAACGTTTTTTCCCTGGCTGCAATAACCTCCAGGAGCGGCAGGAACCCCTCCAATGATTCTTCGGAAAACACCTTTGTCATTCCGTCATAAAAGTCCTCTTTGGATTTTGCCCGATAAAGTTCCAACGTGGCTTGGTTAACATCCAAAACCCTTACCATTCCTGCCAGTTCCCATCCCAACTCCGGCCGCTGGCGAAAGTATGAATTCAGGTCGCCAACATTTCGGGTTTTGATCTCGTCGATGCGCTTTTTGACCACGGAAAAATCTTGCTCCCATAAGGAGATGGGCGATGATTCAAACCACTGCTTGAATTTCTGCTCGCTTTCCCGTAATGCCTCCTCCGCCTGCTTTCGCTCGGTGATATCCCTTGAATTGAATACAATTCCTTGTTTATTATTGTTCTCCTTTATAATCACTCCCCTTGTTTCAATCCACAGGTAAGAACCATCCTTACACCTGCATCGATATTCGATCCTGCGGGGGGTTCCTGATGCAACAAGTTTTTGATATGCTTCCGACACATGCGGCAGGTCTTCGGGATGGACAAAATCCATCACGTTTTTCCCGAACAAAAAATCGGGCCTATAACCGATTGTTTCTACAGATTTTCCGATAAATTTTATTTTTCCTTCAATGTCTGTCAAAACGATCATATCAAGCATGTTTTCGGAAAAGGTCTTAAACAGGACAGCCTGCTCATCGGCTTCTTCAAGCCTGTTTTGTAATTGATCGACTTTCAGCTCCATTTCCAATTGTTTCACCTGCATCTCGATGAACATGTGCTGTGCTTCTTCACGGGTCATGGCGTCCAGGGCGGGCGGCTTTATGGCCCGGGCCTTTTGATCGGCCTGGTCTCGGATTTGGTCCGAATCAGGGGACCCGGTTTTATTTGCCCGGAAGCTGGCCGCTCCGGTGTTATCCTTTTTATTTCTCATATCTTCTCCAGGGTATGGGAAAAATCACAGGATATTGCGTATTGCCCATAATTTTTTGCATCTCGTCTTAAAAGGGCCTTGTATACTTTTCGGATGCTTTTACAAAAAATAAAACGCATTACAGGCCTTTTGGCTTAAGGCCTATAATGCGCCCGTTGGCAGTCTGACAAATTTGCATCAGGCAGGATTTAAACCTAAATTAAAGAGAATGTATATTTACAGGTAACAGAACCTGTTGCGGAGGTAAATGCAAAAAGTCTTTTTTACAGGGTACCCAGGCACCCCTGAAATTGAAAAAAAATTTTTCTGATCGAAGCGAAAAATCCGGTAAAGATATTGCCGGATATCGACCAAGTGCTGTCAGTGTAGGCAATAAAGACCTTTCAGCAAACTGCTTGACCAGCTATACTGATGAGATTAAACTCACAACAATAATGAGGAGCCCTTTGACGAACACAGACCGCAAACGATTTTTGCGCCAAGGGGCAATGCTTGGAACTGGATTGGATATAGAAGAGATGGATAAATCCGAATTAACGCTGAAAAATATCGACCCGTTTGAAATTATTGACTTTGCTCAATGGCAGAATATGGTGGATCTACTGTGCAGTTTGGCATCTGTCAAGTCCGCGGCCATTACCCGGGTGCATCATCCTCAAATTGAGGCTTTCATGGTAAGCCGCAATCCGGACAATCCTTTTTACGCGGGGCTTCAGGTGGAACTGGCAAAC
>JBNJHA010000123.1:0-4199 GCA_051748085.1 Thermodesulfobacteriota bacterium | reverse complement strand
CCGGCGGTTCATGAAGCCGCAGGCCAGTCCCAGAAGGGCGTAAGGTATTCCCTGGTACAGGCAGAAAAGGATTGTGGCGGCCAATGCACCGGGCCAGGGCCAGTCAAGCATGAGGATAAAAGAATTGTAGGCCCACCAGGCGGAAACGGCCCAGAAACCCGCCCCGCCGAGCCAGCCTAAAAACAGGCCGGACAAGGGCCGAACCCCGCGCAAAGCCAGGGCAAACGGTGCCAGAGCAATAAAAGGCAGCCACTTGCCGGGTCCCGAGGGCAGACAGAGCCAGAGAAGCCCGATTGCGGCGGCAATCAGGGCCAAGCGCTTCAAGGCGGACATTTTACTCCTATCCCTCATTTTTAACCCATAATGCTTGCGGAGATTTCTAGCGGCAATGTAGAATCAGGCGAGGAAAAAAGCAAACCCATCTTAAATCGCGCTGGATATATTCACGACACATCCAATAACGTTGAAAACATGCTGGAAAAAAAGGATTAGCCAACCGTCGGAAGTCTTTGGGTGCGGTTATGATCAAAGGTGCATCCAGGAGCCGGCTGCGGGAAGCAAGGTGGTACAGACCTGACTTTACTCGTACACAAGGCCGGTTTCCCGGACCATATCCCGGATATTTCGAACGGTTTTCCTCCCGATTCCCTTTACCTGAATAAGGTCCTCGTATTCGGCCGTAAAAATTTTTTCCACACTTCCGAAAGTTTCGAGAAGCAATTCAGCCCGGTCCCTGCCGATACCCGGAAGGCCCTGCAAAATAAAAAGCCGTCTCTTTCTGCGGCCTTTGGGCCGGTAGCCGGGCCGCTGGACCGCGCCTTGTGCGACCCGCTGCACCTGCTTGTCCGCGCGGATCATGAGCCAAGCGGTTTCCCGACTGCTTAAGGACCTCAAAACCGAAACGCCCAGAATCAGGCTTACGTTGATCAGTGCTCCCTGCACCGCCTCCCGGGACACCTCCGGACCTGGCGGGTCGTAATGACTGCCTTCCAGGACGAGGACCGGAGTATACTCGGAAGAGGCCAAGCGGATCGCCTGACGAAAAAAACGGCCGTCCACAATGGACTGCTTGAGATCGGGGAGGGTCTTGCGCTCGAAAAGGAGTCGCTCGTTTAGCAAATAATCGCCAACCGCCAGCCGCTTTACGCAAAGCTCCAATTGGTCATGTTCAGTTAAATCACAAAAAACTTGACTTTGCCGCTCACGGTCGTCAGCGATTATGGAAATAGACAATGCACAAACATCCTCTAGGCCCAAATTCGACCATTTTAATTCTCGAATTGCGTCTTTATCGGCAAATTTCCCACTCGAATCCGGCCAGGTTGCGCTCGGTTGAATCAAAATCAATCCCGATCAGATAAACGGGCCTGCCGTCTTCTTTATACTTGCGCGCGTAGTCCCTGTCCTTGATCTGATCCAGGGCCCGGCCTTGGCCGTCAACCTTGAACTCGAGTATGAAAATGAAATCCTCCAGCCTCAGGGTAAGGTCGATGCGGCCTTTGTTGGTCACGTCCTCCGCAACTATATCCAGGCCCAGGCTGGCCAGATAGGCATAGATCACGCTGGCGTAATAGCCCTCATAGCTGCTTATGGTGTTGTTTACGTAATTGGTGTACGGGATCGAGGCGAATAGGGATTTCAGAGTTTTTTCAAATCCGCTGAGATCACCCTGGGTAAGGAATTCATAGATATCACTTTGAAAATTGGCCTTCTCGCTTTCCTGCCCGGTCAAATAGCTGAGCACGAAATCATTGAATGAATATCGAGTCTCCAGGTTGGGAAAGCACAGCGTATACATGATGACCGCACCGGCGCGCGTCTGCTCCTTTATGGTCAAATACCCGGTCTGGAACAAAATGGGCTCCAGCCGGACATTCTCCACGTCATAGCTGTCGATCAGGCTTTCCGATACGCGCAGATCTTCCAGATTGGGGACGAAATAATTTTGTTTCTGCAGAAGTTTTATCAGAAAAGTAGGAGTGCCGGTGGTAAACCAGTAGTTTCTGAATATAAACTTATTTTTGATAAAAAGCAGGATATCAAAAGGGTTATATACAGGATCGCCCATGAAATTGTATCCGTTGTACCACTGACGAACCTTATCCATGTCCGCGCCCTCAAGATGGGCCGCGAATATAGTCTCCAGATCATTCTGGGTGTAGCCGCAGATATCGCAGGAATCCGGGTTCAGGGTAATGTCCTCGAGATTGTTCAAGCCGCTGAACACCGATACTTTGGAGAACTTGCTCACTCCGGTCAGAAAAGCGAACCGGACATACTCGTCGCTGTCCTTGATGGTCGTGTACAGGTCCCTCAAGACCTCCCGGCCCTGCGCGGCCACTTCCGGCTGATCCAGATTGTCCACGATCAGCTTGTCATACTCATCCACCAAAATAACCACTTTGCGGCCGTATTTTTCGCCGGCCTTTTCAATCAGCTCCCGAAAACAGCCCCCGATATTTTCCGGCTCCTCACAGGATATATCCAGACGGCGCTGATTCTGCTTCAAAATCCCGACCACGTCCTGCTTCATGTCCGCCAGGTCCCGGGCCACCCCGCCGAAACTGATCTTGATAACCGGCCGGGACTTTTCCCAGTCCCACATGTCATGGATATAAAGCCCTCGGAAAAGCTCCTCCCGCCCCTCAAACAGGGCCTGCATGGTGGAGATGAGCAAGCTCTTGCCGAAGCGCCGCGGCCGGGAAAGGAAATAATAACTGCCCCGGTCGATCAAGTCCTTTATGTGGCGGGTTTTATCCACGTACACATAATCTTCCTCGCGTATCTTTCCAAAGGTCTGTATGCCTATGGGAAGCTTTGCCGGTTTAGTCATAATATCTTTTCCTGTCCGCATTGTGGTTACCGAAATCGTATTAACCCTTTCTATCCGCTTGCTATCCTTTGAGCAAGCCGGAACGCCTCTGTCAATCGCAAGGTAATTTCACGAGGAAATATTTTAAGATCCGGCCAATTCCCGAGGTTTCAAAAGTGCTGCCGAGGTCCGACCTTTTTCAATATCCCGGGACAAACTAGTTCTTATCCGGAAATTCAAAAATTTTCGGATTTAGAAATATCAGGTTTCCAATTCGGAAATGAGTTTTTTTCTGTTTAACAAGGAAATTGAGTAATTACGAGTGAGCGTATCCTAATACGTGATCGAATAATTACGAAAATTGACGCAGTTAAACCGAAAAGGGGCCATTTCCGGATGGAAACAAACTAACTTCCCCAGACAAAGACGCGGAAAACCTGTATCCCGGTAAACACCTGCACGAGCACCAGCAGGAGCATCACGGTATTCAATCCGGCATGAACCAGCGGGAGAACCCGGCGCTTCTTTTTCCTTTTGTCCATGCACACCCCGGAAACAATGGCGAAAACTATAAACGGCACAAGTATCAAGGCTATTTTCGCGTGCAGTCCGGTCAGGAAAATCCCGTTCCACCCGGAATAAACCGCATAAAGCCCACCGAAAAACCCCACAATCCAGATTATGTTCGCGACCAGGCCGAAGCGGACATGATTTTTCCAGTCAAAAGGCCTTTTCTTTCTTAAATGAACGGAACTAAAACGGCTCAGCCCCAGTTTAAACACGTAAAGCGCGATAATAAGGGCTATAAACTGAAGCAATGGATGCATAACGAGCATAAGCATTCCCCTTTTTTTCTAAGTCCTGCCCTCTGGCTCCGGCGAAATACTCTCTGCAGGGGGATCCGAGCACCAATTACCCTTCAAATAATTTCAGTAAGCTCATAAGCGCGTGCATAGGGAATCAAGGCCCCGGTTCTGGATTTCCGCCAGACCTTTTCCCGGTGGGCTGCATCATATGCATCCCGCTCCTGCGGGAACCGCCGGGCGACCTGATAAATCACGGCAAGCTCCTCATTCTGGAGCGGCTCGGCACCGCTTGAATCCGAATTCTTGATGGCCTGCAGCAGATCACTGTAATTGTTCAGTTGGGGGCCATATGGCAAGGACGCATAGCTGGCTCCGGTAAGTCCTCTGCCGATTTTCTTAAAAGCCAGCATATCCGCATACCAAAGATACTTGGACACAAACAAAAATCTGTCACCTTCCTGGAGCAGCTTCCTTTTCAGAATACCCTCCAGGGTCTCGGCCACCAGCTTAATCCGGGGGAGATCGATCTCCCGGTTGCCGTTGCAGCTACTGCAATCATTTCCCTGCAGGTGCATGCGCAA
>JBNJHA010000122.1:0-4247 GCA_051748085.1 Thermodesulfobacteriota bacterium | reverse complement strand
GCCTGCAATGATCCCTTGAGATTGGAAATGGCCTGATCGATAGTTATGGATTCTTCTTCGATCACCGGCTCCACGTAGCGGGGAATGTTCAGGTTAAAATCGTTTTCGCGGATTTCGTCGAGCGTGACCACCCTGCAGACCCCCTCCACATCCTGATAGGCCTCGTACCAGCTATGGATGTCGTCCACATGTTCAGGCAACAGCTCGTTCTGGGCGCGGCCAGTCTTAAACTCCTTGGAGGCGTCGATGAACAGCACCTTCTGGCGGTGAGCCTTGGGTTTGCTGTCCCGAAAAATGAGTACGCAAGGTGCCAGACCGGTGCCATAGAAAATGTTTTGCCCAAGACCGATCACCGCTTCGAGAATGTCCATTTCCAGCAATTTTCGCCGTATCTTGCCTTCTTTGGACATGCGGAACAGTACGCCATGAGGCAACACAACGGCCATGCGGCCAGTCTTGCGGGCCATGGATTTGACCATGTGCTGAACCCAGGCAAAGTCGCCTGACTTCGCCGGGGGGACACCACAAAAATTGCGGCCATAAGGGTCATTAATCCAAACATCTTCTCCCCATTTATCGAGAGAAAATGGCGGATTGGCAATGACGCAGTCAAATGTGGCCAGGCTGTCGCCTGAGTAAAAGGCGGGTAAACGCAGTGTGTCGCCGCGTTCGATATAAAAATCTTCCGCGCCGTGAAGGAAAAGGTTCATCCTGGCGATTGAGGATGTGGTCAGGTTCTTTTCCTGACCATAGATATTTCCCAGCATGAGATTCTCGTCGCCGCCATGCTCTTTAACATAGTGCAGCGCCTCAAGGAGCATGCCTCCTGTCCCGCAAGCCGGGTCGTAGACACTTTCCCCGGCTTCGGGCGCAAGGATGCGGACCATCAGTGTAACCACGGAGCGTGGGGTGTAAAATTCACCGGCTTTTTTGTTGGTCAGATCGGCAAATTTTTTTATCAGGTATTCATAGGCTTGACCGAGAACATCTGCCTTGCACTGCTCATTGCCCAAGTTGAGTGCTGAAAAGTGTTCGATCAAGTCTTTGAGTAATTCGTCTGAAAGGCGGTCTTTGTTGGTCCACTGAGCGTCACCAAAAATGCCGTGCAGAGTATCCGGGTTGGCCTGCTCGATACAGCGCATAGCCTTCTGGAGCGCATGGCCGATATTGGCGCTCTTGGCCCGAACATCTTTCCAGTGACAATCCTCCGGAACCTGAAAACGGTGATTCTCAGGGAAGTGGGCAAATTCCACATCGCCGCCGGACTCTTTCAAGGCAACGGCATACTCCTCGTCATAGACGTCGGAGAGCCTTTTGAAAAACAAAAGTGGAAAGATGTATGTCTTGAAATCGGCCGCATCGACTGGACCGCGCAAAATATTGGCCGATTCCCAGAGATGCCCGAAAAGGATTCCGATATCCAGATCGAATGAATTGTTATTTCCGTTTTTACTGCTCATTTAGCTTGTCCCTGCTTCATCTTGCCTGCCATTCCGAAAAAGAATTATGAGGCTGACTTTTTATCCATGTTCTCCTTATGCTACCAAAAAGTTTAAACTTCCGAAAATCGGCATTGAGGAAGAAATTTGTAAGGAATTGCTAACAAGGGATACAGGAGGGGTCAATTGGAAAAAGCCTAAGAGTCTAAACTAACTCTGTATATCCAACTCCAAGCGTCGTTTCTTGCAGTTTTACTTTGTAACCCTGATTTTCCGCCAAATCCACACCAAAAGACGCTTCCTGACCAAAAGCCCGAAATATTCTTTGCGACTGGGCTCTGACTGGGCCTATGACTGGGCCCCTTCCCCGGTAACTTCCCCGGTAACTTCCGGGGTAACTTCCGGGGTAGCTTGTGGGGTTACTTCTCCGGCTACTTGTTCGGTTACTTGTTCGCCACTTGTTCGGTGACTTCCGGATCAGCGTCCTGGATGACGAATCAGGAATCCAGAAAGTAACCACGGACAAGTCCACCGGCGCGAAAAATAAGTGTGCAGTACATCCGTTTGCCGGGATTTCTCCCTTCGGGATCGAAATCGCTATCGGGATCGGAATCGATCCTTAAGCCGAGGGTTCCTAGTACATCGGACGACATATTCTTTCGATTTCGATAGCGATCCCGATTTCGATTTGGATTATCCCGGCGGTTAGTCAACTAAATGGTCGGAATCCGTTTCCATTATGCACTAAAAATGCTGATTTTTAGAACTATGAGGCGGCAGACAATATCTTTGGTGCGCACCTTGACCCGTTTTTCCAGGGTACGGTTTAGTTTACGCAATTCGCGGTTGCGTTCGGAAACGGTAAAGTTTTTTGTCCAACAGATGGGGGGGGGGAGGGAGCTCAATATTACTTCCTGGACGCCATGCCTTATGAAGGTCCAAGACCCGTTGTTTTTATCTTTTACAGGTATTTTGAAAAACTTATATAAGTTCAAGTAATATTCCTTATTCCAAAAGAAGCAAAATATAACATTCGATTCTATACAAAATATTAAGTATCCTCATTCCAGGCGCTGATATATATAACGAGATCCCGAGTCAAATGCCATGTCTTTAGCAGTCTTGCCGTTTTCAGTTGTCAGGGTTTTATCCGCTCCGAGGGAAAGAAACAAATCTGCAAGAGAGTCATTACCTGTAGCGGCTGCCTGCATAAGACCCGTATATCCGTTATTGTCGGGTGCATTGATATCAGCGCCTAATGTTACCAGCAGTTCAATGATGCCCTCATCCGCTGTCCGGGTTTCATTAAGATAAACAACCGCCAGATTCAGCGGGGTTTTTTCTTCCCAGCCCCGGGCATTGATGTCAGCACCGGATTCGACCAGGAAAGGGAGCAGCTTTTTTGCGGCCGGCCGTGTTACGGCATAATGCAGGACAGTACCATTCTTTGCATCCCGGGCACTGACATTTGCTCCTTTATGGACGAGTGCACGGGCCATGGAAAGAGATTGGGCAAGCATCAACGGTGTGTCTCCTTCCCTGGAAAAAGGCTGATTAACTTCCGCCCCCCTTGATATCAGATACCGGGCCTTTGGGACATCATCCATCCCAATAGCTTGAAGCAACATTCCCTGTATCGTCTTTCCAGGTTTAATATCCTCTTCAACCGGTGCCTTTCCAAAGGCATCAAGGGCTTCAACACCCGGCCCTGAAAGGCTACCAGGCAGAGGACCTTTTCCTTTGAGTTTTGGTAAAGGGTCTTGTCCAGCACAGATGGCCCCTGCAACATACAAACTCAACAATCCTGCAATAAAAGTATGTATCAAAATCAGGAATGTTTTTTTACAGGACATAGGATGCTGCCCTCCGTTTATTATGCTGTATCATCAAAAACAAAACGCTTAATGGAAATCAGCGATGTAAAATCCCTGTTGATCTGCATTGGGTGATTCTCCTGCCGGATAAGGCAGCCGCCTGATATCGCTGCTGTATTGAATACCTTGCCAGGAAAGGCGATAGGCACTGTTTCCCATCGGCAGAATCCCTGCAAATCTGCAAGTAAGGGCAAACCATTCTGTACCGTTTTTGTCCCGCGTATACGCAAGGACCCCGCCATTAACAAATTGCTTGATGGTCGGTTTATATTGCAGTGGAAGGTCGGTTATGGTTTCAGGGTAATGATGGTTCACCTCAAAGTATTTTTCTACGCCATCCTTTACAATAGCTGCGATATATGCCCGGTGCTTATTTTCTTTTTTTACTTTTATTGAAACTGAATTATAGAAAAACATAAATGTGATAAGCGTAAAAAAGGCCACAATAAGGCTTATTTTTTTCCTGTTTTTCATTTATGCGGCTATTCCTCTTATAAGCACACTATTGCTGGTTTAATTACATTGGGTCAGACTGACCATGTCGTCTTCTGTCCGGTAGGTTATGTATTTCCGATCTTGGTCCACTATAAGGCGCAGGCGGGTCTGGGTTCTTTTATTTTTAATAATGGAATATTCTGTCCCCTCAAATGTTGTTGGATTCAGCCGGCTTACCTTGAACAGGATATGACCGTTGGGAAGATCCAGCCATCCGTGATCAACAATTTGACCTTCGTACCAAGTTTTGTTTTTGAGGCTTATATGTATCACCGCTTTCCGGTTGCTTCCCGGCAGCCACATAAACCAGCATCCGGTTGGGTCCATCACACGGATTTCGGCCTCCTGGGCTAACTGTTCGCTTTCATAGATCGCATTTTCGACAAATGGAATCGCCTTATTTTTCAAGGTGGCTTTTGTCCGGTTGGAATTTTCCTGT
>JBNJHA010000121.1:0-4261 GCA_051748085.1 Thermodesulfobacteriota bacterium | reverse complement strand
CCCCCGGCTGATTCTTTCTATAACGCCCGAGTCGCGCAGAGTATAAAGCGTTTCCGGATGGATGCCTGCACGAAGAGCTTGTGCCGTGCGCAGAGCACCGCCGTGATCCTTAAAAATCTCAACCGCCCTGTCAAAACGGGAACCTTTCCCGGCAATGTTTTTGGATACCATGATAACAAAACCTATACTAATATATATTTATAGGTAAAATTATCAAACAACTCGAAAATGTCAACAAATTTTATCTTTTGTAAGGTTTCGCCCCGGTGCGATCTTTAACCCCGACAAAAGCTGACCCATAAGGCCCCTGTGAGCATGGGCCCTTATTCTTCTTCAGCACTCTCGTCAATTATCGAGGACGGACTGAAGGATAGCGGATCCAGCCGTTCAGCCTGCTCTTTTGCCCATTGAAGCCACTCATCCCAATCGCATCCGGAATGATAATGACAACCCCCTGTCAATAGCTTCTGTTCAACGGCTGCCACAAACTCCCTTATTAATTTACTTTTTCTCCAGTCCTCAGCGTCTTTAATCAACCCTGATACACGGCTTTGTTCAAGATCGATTATCTTTTGGATCTCTTCACTTCGACGTCTTTCGGCTTCCTTTCTGGCAATCATCTCTTGCCGCAGGCGTTTTTCTTCTTCCCTTTTCTGATTATCTGCCTTCTCCTTTAGAGACAATTTGATAAAGCCGACAATTACCTTCTCAAGGCCATCCTCAAGCTGTTTCCGCGAACTATCCTGCCAGTTTCGCCGTAGGCCGTCCCATGAATAATAATTGTTTACAGAAATACAAAGAGATCCTGAAGGGAAAAATTCATGTCTGTAGCCGCTGACGCTCAGGTCATACCACATATCTTTCGGGTCCAAAGGCGTTTTTTTGATCTGAAGTTTTTCCCGAATTCCGAATTTCAGCTCAATCCCGTCAATATTGACTATGGTTTCGCCATTGGCGATGTATACATTGAACTCCAATTTGATTAAATTCTTCACCAGGGCATCCATAATCCGAAATGCGCGCGGCAACAATTCTTCCGAGACCTTGATATTAAGACATTTTTCAGACCTCGTTTCCAACAAACCCTTATTGTTGGTTCTTTCCTTGCTTAGGATAACAGAGGACTTTTCAATAAGGGGATGAGGATTTGCAAGCCTTTTTGCTACATTTACCGGCTCTATACCATGTACCGACAAATGCTTTTGCAAAATCTTTTCATCGTCAGCATTGACGGCACCATAACTCGCGTTTGGTTGAATTGTAATCGTGCTGTTCCATCTTTTATTCGGCAACGGAGTTTTCTCGACCTTAACCCCGCCTGCTTTCCTTGCCCAATAGCCCCGGGGTGGACGGGGGATATTATATTTCTTACAAATTTTGGCAAGGCCCACGTCTGATAAGCCGTATTGCCGGGCAAGACGGGACATAGGGGTTTGCCATACCGCTTTATAAAGATCATGACGCAGAATTGTTTTCGCTTTTCTGTCCATTTCACCCACCCAACGCTTCAAACACCGCTTTCATAGGGCCAGAACATAAACATAATTGTCTTTTTCTTAATAGCACTACAATAGCATACCGACAAATGAATCCGGGAATTCCTTTTTTACCAGATTCATCTTGACGAATACGGTAAATATTTCATACCTATATAATTTCGTATACCCCATCTTTATTTGCTGTTTTTCGCAAAACGCTTGTGCATAAGCGTTTTTCTTGTCCGCTGCGCGACGCATAAATCCGGGAGGGGCACAATGCAAAAGATTACCGATACCTGCCAACCCAGAGGTGACATTTTAACCGGCACGTTCAACCCTGAAATTTTTACTGCATCCCTTGCCGAGGTCATCAGATTCTACCAGGAAAACCAGCAGGGTCTTCACCCCGTATACACGGATGCCAAGCAGTTTTTCACCCAAGGCACCTACGCCACTGACGGTTTCAAGATGGTATTAAACGAGGTGTTTGCCAGGCTTGCCGGGGATAACACGGCGCCGGCCATCCATCGACTTGAAACCGCCTTTGGCGGCGGCAAGACACATACACTAATCGCGTGTACCCACCTCGGATACAAGGGCGACGAACTGACCCCGCACATCAAAGACCTGGTGGATGAAAAATATATCCCGCAAGCAGGGGAAATCAGTGTGGTAGGCATTGCCGGAAACGAAATACCCGTGCGCAAGTCCAAGGGAGCAGACCTGATGCCCTACACCCTTTGGGGAGAAATGGCCTACCAGATCGGCGGAGAGGAGCTTTACAGGGAGGTAGAAGATGACGCTGCAAGCTATGCTGCGCCAGGAAAAAATTATTTTGCAACCCTGTTCAAGAGCAGAAAAGTCCTGATAATGATTGACGAGTTGGCCCAGTATGCCGCCCGCCTGTCAGCCGCCATACCAAATGGCAGCGAGCAACTGGCCTCATTTTTGATGAGTCTGCACGAGTATGCCCGTTCCAACCCCGGCATTTCCATCATACTTACGCTTGCCAGCCAGACAGATGCATTTGCCCGGCAAACAGGAGAGCTTGGCAAACTTCTTACAAAGATCACCGGCAAGGATATGGAAGCGGATGAAGCCCTTGCCATCGGCCAGCAGGCAGTGGAAGGCGTTGCCAGCGTTGTTGCAAGGGACGCTACCTCGGTGGTCCCGGTCCAGGCAAACGAAATCTCGCGCGTTTTGGCCAAACGACTTTTCAATAATATCGATACAGACTCGGCCCGGGAGACTGCTGCCACATACATGGAGATGTACCGGAAAAACTCTTCCCTTCTACCGGATGAGGCCACCCGGGAAGATTTCTCCGAACGCATGGCATCGCACTACCCCTTTCATCCCACTCTTATAGACTTTTTGAACAACAAACTGGCCACCTATGAAAATTTCCAGGGAACGCGGGGAGTGCTGAGGATCCTTGCCCTGGCGGTACGCACCCTTTGGCACAAAAAGACCCAGATCCCAATGATCCACACCTGCCACCTGGATATGCGCGATGCCAGGACAGTAAACGAAATCATCGGACGATCCGGCAGCAACGATTTGCTTGCAGTGCTAAATGCCGATGTGGGCGGGGCTGATACACAAAGCCTTTCCGGGGGAACAAGCAATGCCGAGCTCGCAGACAGAAGAAATCCCCATCCTGAAAGATGGCCGCTGTATGAATACACCTGGAAAACAGTTTTTCTGCACAGTCTTGTGGGGCGCGACCAGGGCTTTTCTTCCAACATATTCGGGCTGACCGAACAAGAGGTCCTCTTCGAGGTCTCCTTTCCCGGGCTCACACCTCCCCAGGTTGCCGAAGCGTTAAAAGAAATAAGCAACAGTGCCTTTTACCTGAGATTCAATCAGGGGCGCTATTATGCCAGCCTGGACCCGTCGGTAAATATCGCCCTGGCAAAGCTCCGCCGATCCCTGTCGTCCGAGGCTATTGACAATCTGCTTGCAGCCACAGCCAGAAAGGTGATCACCTCCAGCGTATCGAGCTTTAATATTATCCACGATGTCACCGCCCCGGAAAACATTCCGGACAACCAGGGCAAACCCTGCCTTGCCCTGGTGGCTTTGAAGGCAGACCCGATAAATGTGGAACAATTCATTACCACCGCCGGCCCCAACCGCCCCCGGGTGGAGCAGAACCTGATGTTTCTGCTAATGCCTGATACGGTGGAAATCTCAGGAAAACCGCGTCAACAGGACTTAAATTTCGGGGAGGCTTCAAGTGCGGCAAAACAAAGCCTGGATCGACTAAACGATATGGCCCGCACGGTTCTGGCAATGCGCCAGCTTAAAAAAAATCCGGAAAATTACGGCATCAAGCCCGCAAAGCTGGAAGCTGACGAGTTTAAAAAGCGGCATAACGAGCGTGAAAATGCTCTTGTAACAACAGTGACAGAAAGCTACAGGAACCTGTGGTATCCTTCGGCCAACGGACAGATTGTATCCAGGGAAATCCGGACATCCGGCGGCGAAGGCGGCACTCCGGTGGTGGAGCAGATCCGCAAAACCTTATATGACGACGGTGAACTGCTCACCGCAGACGCCATTACGCAATCCACCCTTGCAGGCCTTGCCAGGCTGTTTTTTGACCGCCACGATATACTCGAAGTAAAAACAGCAAAGGAAAATTTCTGCCGCCTGCGCAACTGGCCGGTTCTGGAATCTCCCGCAATATTTGATCAGTTGATCCGTGAGGGTGTAAACCGCGGCCTGTGGTGCCTGTTCAAAATGGGCACCGAAGAGACGACCCTTCCTGATGAGTTTTA
>JBNJHA010000120.1:0-4465 GCA_051748085.1 Thermodesulfobacteriota bacterium | reverse complement strand
TCCCAATCTGACTTTGGTGTGCCAGAGAAAGAAATGACCAAGCATGCATGTCAAAACATGATGATGCCATCCTGGAAATTTTCTCACTTCATATTGATCCATGCCGAGTTCAGTTTTGCATTCTTCAAAGCACTGCTCTATGGCCCACCGGAGGCCGCTGAGCCATACCAGCGTGTTTAGCCGTACGCTGCCCGGAGCATTGGAAATATAATATGAATATCGGGGCTCATCCCCTATAGATCGACGAATTAGCAACCATACGGTCTTTTCCGGAAGACCTTCCCTGGCGAGTACAACCCGGCGCTTTGTGAACTCATACTCAATCGGTCCCTTGGTTCCTTCTGAGACCTTGCGCCGATACCAAAATGTATTATGCAGGCTTTCTGCAATATCTTTGAATGAAAACGGCTTTTTGGATTCATCGGAAAGGATTTTTCTCTTTTTCTTTTTGCCCTTGTATGAATAGCTTTTTTCAATGAGGACGGGTTGCTTCAGCCAGCACAAAGTATTTTCCGGCACCTGAACCATGTAAGTGACGTCAATCAGAGAGTCAGCAGCCTCAATAAACTCCGGGCTGTTACCATAAACGGAATCTGCCAGAATATAACGAAAGGAAAGAACCCCTTGCTCAGCAACATCCTGAAGCATATCCACCGCCAATTGCGGCTTGGTTTTGAATTCTACGCTTTCTGAGAGTTTGCACTTGACACGACGCTGTTCATATTCTGGCGAGAACCACTCCTTCGGCACATACAATCGTTTGTCGATCAAGGCATACCCATGCGGGGAAACGTATGATGCAAAAACACCAACCTGGCAGTTGTCAACTTTACCGATGGTACCGCAATATTGCTTTGAAACACCGACGGAGTCTTTCCCTTTTTTTACAAAGCCCGATTCATCAAAAACAATCGCACCGGACGGATGCCCGAGATCCTCTTTTACCATATTACGATACTTGTCCATGATTTTTTCTTCATCCCATGGAGCATCGGAGACAAAGCGCTGCATCGCACGAACCTGACCACCTTCAACTGCAAAGGCGATGGGCTCTATTGATTTGCGCTCAAGTTCGCTGAACTGTCCGGCCATGTACCGGAAAAAATGATCTCGAGATTCGCTGCGCTGAAAGCAATCGGCAAATTGTTCATGAAACCCCTTGAGTTCATAAAGAAAATCATCAATCTCTCCTTGCCCGAGATTGAACTCGGGAACCGGGTACTGCCCGTCCGGCTGGCGGATATCCGGTAGCATAATGCCTCCTTTCTGCAATTTATTTCGCAGTGTCGCAGAAAAAGGCATCACAGTCAAATAAAATATTCATAAGTTACGTTGTAGGGATAGCTACATCGCGTTTTGAAAACCAGAATTGTTATTTTACGGGTTCTGCATCCGCCGGGATTGCTGTTTCAAAATTTTCCTGATATGAATCCTGGCGGGATCAACACCAGCCATTTTAATCTATCATTACCTGCCTTCTTTGCTATAATCAGGACTCAAAATTTCTTTTTTTCGCTTCAAAAAACTTTTTCCGGAACAATTGACGGCGAACACGAATAACAAGCGCAAAGAGGCCGCCACATGAGCGGGACGCATCGTAGTGCCATCATAATTTATGAGGACGCGGATAAGCCTGTGGAAGTCCGGATTGATCCTGATTATGAAACCGTCTGGCTTTCTTTGAATCAACTTGCCGAGGTGTTCGGGCGCGACAAATCCGTTATATCCCGCCATTTGAAAAATATATTGAATACCAAGGAGTTGGATCAAAATTCAGTTGTTGCAAAAATTGCAACAACTGCCGCTGACGGCAAAACCTACCAGGTAGAATACTTTAATCTCGATGCCATTATCTCAGTGGGCTACCGGGTCAATTCAGCCCGGGCAACCCGCTTCCGCCAGTGGGCCACCCAGGTGCTGCGCGAACACCTGCTCCAGGGCTGGACCCTGAACCGGCGCCGCTTTGAAGAAAATGCCCGGGAACTGGAGGCCGCCATGGCGCTGGTGCGAAAGGCTGCCCAAAACCCCGAATTAGATACTGAAAGGGGGCGCGGCCTAGTAGACATTCTTGCCAGTTATACACAGACCTTCCTGCTGCTGCATCGATATGACGAAGGGCTGCTCACAGAGCCCAAAGCCCGGCCGGGGGGACGGCTGCCAACGGTAGACGAGGCGCGGACGGCATTGGCCGGGCTGAAAGCCGACCTGATGCATCGCGGACAGGCAACAGAACTTTTCGCCCGGGAACGGGATAATGGGCTCGATTCTATACTATGCAATCTCGATCAAAGCGTATTCGGCGAGCCGGCCTATCTCTCGGTTGAATCAAAGGCGGCCCATCTGCTGTATTTTGTGGTCAAGAATCATCCGTTTATTGATGGCAACAAGCGCAGCGCCGCTTTTCTCTTTGTGGACTTTTTGAATCAAAACCGCCGCCTGGTCAATCAGAAGGGGGTTCAGGTGGTCAATGATATCGGTCTGGCTGCCCTGACGCTGCTGGTGGCTGAGTCCGATCCGGTGGAAAAGGACGTAATGATCCGGTTGATGATGAACATGCTGGCCGGAGAAAATGCCGCCTGAATACTTGGCCACCACTTTGAAAATTTTCAGGCTTTTCCAAGGGAGCTTTGATTGGATAGAGTGAATTCCCATTTCGAAGGGCTGGAGCTGGCCTCCATCTCTTCAGATCACATCTTCCAATTGATTTTTCTTTCTCGTTATTTTATTTTAACATATTGGGCTAAAATAAAATAATGGAAGATCTTATTTTAGGTTCGAGGTCAGAATGAAGCGAGGACTTCAAGGCAGATACGTTACCCTATCGACGGTAGGTGAAAAAGCTAAGGCCTTCGTGCCTACGCCACTGCCGCCGCATCCGCCCATCGACTGGACGCCGGAGCTGCGCAGCAAGTTTGACCAGGCACTGCTGGCGATAGGACGGCTGGACAGCGTTTCGACCTTGCTGCCGGACACCTTCCTTTTTCTCTAACACCCAGGCGGTAGAAACCGCCCGGCAGCTCCTCGACTTGTCGAACCAGGACCGTGACAAGATCAGCAATCTCGGCAGGGCGGCGGCATCGAGCCTAAAGGTTCACCGGGCACTGATGGAGCAGCCCATTGCCACCTCGGGTTCACTGGCAGAGAAGACCGGCATCACTCCGGCAACGGTTAACAAGGCTCTCGGCCATTTGGAGAACCTCGGCATTGTAAAGGAGCTGACCGCCCGGAAGCGCAACCGACTATTCAGCTATGCGGACTATATCAAGATCATGAATCGTGGCACGGAGCTGCCGGAAAGGTAGGCTCGAATCCCTCTCTCGCCGCCATATCAAACTTTACGCCCGGTCAAGTGGCCGGGCTTTTTTGTTTTGGCGGCGGTGACGGGAAAAAAGCAGCACTCAGGCGTGCATGCCCTGATAACGGTTTTGCTGTTCCAGGGTGTTTCGGATCTGGTTTAAGGTCCGGGTTTTGTTGGTTGCCCAGGCCGGGGCGATAAGTTCTTCGGGGTGGGGGTCGCCGGTGAGGCGGGAGATGATGATGTCATCCCGCAGGTGGGTTAAAAACGTGCAGGTGAGGTTAACATATTCGTCCTGGTCCAGGCAGGTGTATCGGCCCTGGTCATACCACTGGTGGAGCACGGTGTTTTTGACCACGTAGAGAAGATGGATCTTAACACCGTTGATGTCCATGGCAGACAGGGTCTTTGCGGTCTGGATCATGTGTTTTTCCGATTCCCCGGGAAGGCCCAAAATCACGTGGGCGCACACGTGAATGCCGCGTTTTCTGGCAGCATGCACGGCGTTATCAAATGCGGCAAAATCGTGGCCGCGGTTGATGCGCGAAAGTGTGGCGTCATGGACAGACTGCAGGCCGTATTCCACCCATACCAGGTATTGATCCTGATAGCTGGCCAGCAGATTCAGGTTTTCATCATTGACACAGTCCGGCCGGGTGCCTGCAAAAAGGCCCACCATGCCTTCCACGGCAAGGGCCTCGTCATAGAGCTGTTTTAAACGGGGAGTCGGGGCATAGGTGTTGGTGTAGGACTGGAAATAGGCGATGAATTTTTTGGCCTTGTACCGCCGGATCAGCCCTTGTTTGGCTTGTTCTGTCTGCTGTGTGATGGATTTGCCCTGGGCAGCCGCACCCGTGCCAGAGCCTTTTTGATTGCAGTAAATGCAGCCGGCGCGCGAAAGGGTGCCGTCGCGGTTGGGGCATCCCAGGCCCGCGTCAATGGTGATTTTCTGCACCCGGCAGCCAAACAGGCCCCGCAGATAGGTGTTTAAGTCTGTGTAGCGGTTTTTCATGATTTTGCTGCATAAGGGGTCAAATGCCTTGACCGGCCGTGTCGCAGATCCTACAGTAAGAGTTTCAAATCAGGTTTTTCAAAATCGCTCAGATTAAGAAAACCTTATCACGAACCATGAGCCGGTGCAATGAACCAGCAGAACAAAACATATGACGT
>JBNJHA010000119.1:0-4601 GCA_051748085.1 Thermodesulfobacteriota bacterium | reverse complement strand
GCCAGGAAATTAACAAGCTTGATGGGACGGTATTGAGGAGAATCGGGGATGCTTGGTCAGAGAACATCCACAAAACTCCGAGCAAGTGCACCTGCTGGGCAAAGCTTTAGCAGCCGGGGCTAAAAAGCTGAGAGAAGCCGGTGGGGGTTAAAGGCTTATGCCCGGGTTCTCATCCGTTTGCAGGGGAAAAGCACCAACAAGCCCTGATGAGGAGTTTGAAGTCCGGCTTGGGGACAGCCTCCTACCAAACTCCTTTTTCAGGATGCCCGGAAATATTGTCTTCAATGGCAGGGTGTTTTTTTTGGATAAACGCTTGCCAGAAATCATTGGAAGGATTGAAAACGCTTCATAAATCTGCGGTCTATCCAGTCCTTGATCCAGAAAGCTGGCCGGCTTCCAAATGTCAGTTGCCCCTTGCTGAAGATGCCGGTCCCATCCCCAAGGTTATAGATCAAAAGATAATCCCCTCCGGGATGGAAAGTTTTGAGCTTGTTCCCGTTCAGGCTTGCCTGCAGGTTGTGATAAAGGATGGGGTTCTGACGAACAGCGTAGACCCCTACCTTGTCCAAAGGCTGATTTTCAAAGAAGATACAATCTCCCCCGCCGAAGATCTCTGGATAATCCGGATGCTGCAGATATTCATTGACCAGCAGTCCACCGTCAGGGCCGGTGCGCAACCCTGAATCAAAAAACATTGCCGAGGGTTTGACCCCTAAGGCCAACAGTGTCAAATCGCTTGCACAGCTCTCACCGTTTTCCAGTTCAATACTATCTATGCCCAGCTGAACAACATAGCCCGGCTCGACAATCTCTATTCCTCGACGCACAAAATTTTTTCTCGCCAGCTTCCTGATCGGTTCCTTGAGATTGGCCAAAAATTTCCGGCCGGCCAAAAGGCTGACCCGGGCTTTTTTGCCTCCGGCATCCTGCACCAGGCGCTGCAGATTACCGGCAACTTCCAGCGCGGCAGGCCCACCGCCTATCACCCCAAGGCGAACCTTTCCGCGAGAGAGCAATTGCAAAGCCTCTTGCTGGGCCTGGAGCAAAGAGACAATGGGTTTGACGGGAAAACAAAGACTTTTTTCCTGACCCTTGATTGCAGGCACCGCACTGCCAACATTGCAGGATAAGACATCATATTCCAAGTCCTGCCCGTTATCCAGGCGGACCTTTTTTTTCTGGGGCAGGATGGCGGTGGCTTTTGCCTGCACAAATCTGGCCCCCTGCTTTTCTACTGTCATTCTGGTGGAAAAGCGTATGTCCTGCGGGGCATAAATCCTGCTCAGCATGCCCGGCCCCATCCCTGAATAGTAGTGGTATTGATCCGGCTGGACCACTGTGACTTCATGGCCCTGACTTCGCAGCGTCCGGAGATTGGCCAGGGTGACCATATGAGCATGGCCGCCGCCGAGCAGGATCAGTCGTTTACCCATGACCCTTTCCTTATTACCTTTGCATCCGGGAGTTCAAAAACCATTTCAGCTGACCTGCTCCAGGAGTCTGCCAAGCTGAACCAAACATTTTGTGAAAAACAGCAAATAAAGATGGTGTATACGAAATTACATGGTTATGAAATATTTGCCGTATTCGTCAAGATGAATCTGGTAAAAAAGGAATTCACGGATTCATTTGTCGGTATGCTATTGTAGTGCTATTAAAAAAAACAATTGTCATTATCAATCCGTGTGCGATTGGAATAAGTGGCTTAAATGGGCAAAAGAGCAGGCCGAACGGCTGGATCCGTTAGCCGTTCAGTCCCTCCTCGATAATCGACGAGAGTGCTGAAGAAGAGTAAGGGCCCATGCTCACAAGGGCCTTATGGGTCAGCTTTTGCCGGGATTAAAGATTGCACCGGGCAGGGAACCTCACGAATGATAAATTTGTTGACATTTTCAAGTTGTTTGCAGCAATTCACGGTTACTACCGATCTAATCAGTTTATCGGTTTTTTGAAGCGAAAAGAAGAGATTTTGAGACCTGATTATAGCAGAGAAAACAGATAATGACACATCAAATTGGCTGGTGTTGATTGGTCCAGGGTCGGTATCAGGAAATTTTGAAAAAGCAGTCCCGGCGGATTCAGAACCCGTAAAAAACAGTTCTGGCTTTCAAAACCGGATATGGCTATGGCGGCTGGGGGTCTTTTGTAGCAGTGATCATAAATTCCAGCAAATGCTCAAAGCTTTTGAAAATATGAATCCTGATCGCGCAGCGCAAATGGTTCCAGTAATCTTTTCGGGAGCTGAATGTGCTCCGGCAGTGCTGATATAGATGGTCGCTGAGCTCAAGGATTTGGTGGACAAAAAATGCCAGCAAAATAAACTGGAGAAAATTGAAAGACGCATATTGAATGCCATGGCCGTAATTGTGCTCAGCGTTGTATCCCTGATTTTTCAGGGTATTGAAATATTCGTTTTCGATTTTCCACCGGCTGCGGCCACCAATAAGACGCTTCATCTGCCCGCCCTGCCGCTGCGCGGCTGGGCGCCAACTGAGCTTGGTCGTTAAATTTAATTCATCAAGATGGCATACAATTATAAAAAATGGAAAGGGAGAATGAGTGACAGGCAAGATCTGTCATCGTCTCTTGTTCACCTTACAAAATCTGCCGAAATCGATGGAAAACAATATACCGCTGTTGATATATTGCTAAAAATTCTACGAGAACAGAAAATCTTTGGCAGCGCACCTGAAAAGGGATTTATCAGAGGTAAAAGATCGGCTGTTTGTTTCCAAGATGCTCCGCTCTACTCAATCGCCCAAAATTTGAAATTTGAAAAAGAACTTAGCAGAGAGCACCATACAAGACACAGATACTCTGGATGCGGTATTGTCTTTTCGAAGTATTACCTATTCCAGAACGGCTGCCGTCCTGTCATTTATGATAGGCTAGAAGAAGGCAAAAAATATATCGCCGAATCTGAGCTTTACAGGCTCGTTTCCTTCGATATGACAAGAACATCATATATTATAGATTGGTCGCATGAAAGGGAATGGCGTTTGCCTGGAGATTTTGAATTTAGGATTGACTGGGCTGCTGTATTACTAGAAACGAGGGAAGATTACCGGGAATTCATAGCTAAATCTGTGAACGAAAGAAATAAAGAAATTCTTGAAAATATCTGCGGAATAGTCGTTTTAGATGCTCTGCTCATGTAATTTAATAACCACCGATTCAACCAGACGCCTGACAATGTGCGGCTTTTCAACTGGCATTCTTGGCGATGCTGGTTAGCCGGACCGTTGCATTTGCTTGTGAAAAACCGTTGATATCGTACTGGATGTTTTTTCGTTGAGGTTGCTAACAATGAGGTTTTCTGGACCTATCAAGTTTGGATTGGCGGTGTTAATTTGTATTTGGCTTCTGTCTTTTGTGGGTTGCGCCGCAACGCCCTATCAACCCGCTGAAGAAAATTTCGCGGGAGGTTATACCGATATAAAGATGCGGCCCGACACTTATAGAATTTCATTTGAGGGTAATGCTTATATAACTGGAGAAAAAGCATATCAATACACTCTTTATAGGGCCGCTGAAATTGCAATGGAACATGACTGCAAATGGTTTGAAGTGCTTAACCAGGATGAAAAAACAAGAAGGGATTGGGCTGGTTTCCTCGGATATGTTGAAAAGCCAAGGAATTCTATCATAGTAAGGTTAGTGGCTGAGGATCCTTCTGCAGATGCTTACTCTGCAGTTGACATCATGAATTCAATAAATGTCAAATAAAGAGGCGTGAAACCCAACCTTTCTGCTACACTTTGACCGTTGTTTCGCTGCCCCGCTTCACACCGACAGATGAATAGCCCGTTTGGCGTCAAAAAATTCTTCCCATACTGATCCTTTAATAGATCAACTGGTTGACCCCGATCTTAATTCGAGGCTATGCCCTGGGGCCCGGGATTTATCGCTTTGGGGTGTTCCGCATATTTAAGTTTGTTGCCATGAAAAAAAAAGGGATGAGGCGGTTTCTTGATTTGCCCTGGGTATTGTCCGGCCAGGACAATACGAGAAGTGGGTTTTTGATTTTTGCATGTATCTTTGTCCTATCGTGAAAGCTGCCATGCTTTGGTTTATGTCCTCTTTCAATCCTTTCAGTTTTTGGATTTCTCCGGCCCCGATGCATGGGTGATCCTTGGGTGATCTCTGAGTGATCCCAGGGGTGTTTTACAGAGAACAGCGCCCGGCTATATACCGGGATGGGTTTTTCGGCCCGGTTGGATGGAATGCGCCTGGGCAATTAAAACCCTGGGCCAGGTGGTGAGGATGTTTCCAAGTTCGGGCTGGGGGTGGTGGGTCTGTTTCCAATTAAACACTGTTTAGGTGGTGGGTCTGTCCTACGAAGAAATGTCGGGTGCGGAAAAAGATGTCGTGAAATCCTTTGAAGACCCGTTTGCCTACAAGCGCAATGTCAGCGAAGGCTCCCGGCTGTTCCGGACCCGGGATCTGCCCATGCTGGAAAATACCGGGACTTGATAAAAGTATTGACATCTATCCGGAAATTAGATATACTTTTATCAAAATGTATATCTAAGGAGATCGAACATGCAAGTTTCAAAATGGGGTAACAGTCTGGCCATCCGGTTGCCTTCTTCAGTCGTTGA
>JBNJHA010000118.1:0-4714 GCA_051748085.1 Thermodesulfobacteriota bacterium | reverse complement strand
CCCCCGGCAATTAAACCGAAACAGCCGATAATTCCAAAAAGAGTCCCTATATCCATCTAATTTCCGTCCATGGCCGGAGACCTGTATTTTATTTCCCCGTTATCATAAAAAAAACAGACATCCCGCAAGTAATCATCGATGCTCAGTTCAGCCGGTCCGATTTTTATCACCACTCCCGGTCGGACTTCACCGGGTACAACAACCTTAGCCTTTAAATTTACGTTATCATCCACATCAGCCTTGAGCGTATTATACTTTTTCTTAAAAATTTCCATTTTCTTTCGTTTTTTTTCCAATTCAGAAATATATTTTTCAGCGTAAGCATCTCCCTTGGAAATTTTATTTTCCAGAAAAACCACTCGGGGAGTCAACTCCGACAGGCCGGACGCAAGCATTTCCAGATCATGCAGCTTTTTGGAATCATATCCCAGAGTCAAAACGGTCTTATTGCCCATGCCTCCGCCAAGTTGCTCCTTTACAAAAATCAACCTGGAAGAAAATATCCGCCCGCCGATCATCCTGCCTTTAACCACTATCATATTCCGCGATAAAAGGTCGCTGTGCATTGATACGCCATCCACCAGCAATTTTTCGCATGCCCGGACCTTAGCTTTCTCGCAAAAGATGCTCCTGAAATTTTCTCCGGCTTCTATAATTGCCTGCCCGGCACCTTTGATACCGCCATCAACAATTATTGACTTTTGTGCCTTGAGTTTCGCTCCTTCAACGACTTTATTAACCCGTATATTGACCGCCTGAACTTCAAAACCGGTTCTTATCCGGCCGTGAACCATCATATCGCCGACAAAATAAATATTGCCGGTATGAAAATCGACATCTCTGCGGACATTCAAAAATTTTTTTACTGAAATGTGTCCCTGGTTATAAAAGACATAGCCATTGCTCGCGGCTATCAGTTGATCAGGATCCTGGGGATTTATTATTGTATTTGGGCCCGGAATAAATTCTTTCTCTTTAAAAACAAAACATCGGTCATATCCTTGTGCTTCGTTTTCGCCTATCTCCACCCATTCGGCCAGCACCTGCCCGGCCACAACATTTTGCACATATCCCATATTGTAATAATCCACCCGCCCCGTTTTATCTTCCCGCGGCCGGATATGTTCAGGATCAAAATACGGATCAAAATGATGCTTTAAATAATAAAACATGATGCCCGAAAAACCATAATAAGAATTAAACCGGAGTCACGGCAACCAAATCATCTTCATCTCGCAGGATCTCAAAAAAAGAAAAAAGATTGACCAGCTTCAGCGTTTTGATCACCTGGGGAGAAGGCATGTACAGATAAAAACCCCTACCGGATTGCTTAACTTTGTTGTTTGTCGCCACCAGAAACCCGATTCCGGAACTGTCCATAAATTTTATGTCCGACAGATCAAAAGCCAGAACTTTCCAGCCCTCTTGCATAATGCTCTCCACCTCGCCCTTTATCATTTCCACCAATTCCAGGGTAAGTTCTCCTCCCAGGGCGACAACAACTGAATCATCATCCTTTTTTATCTTCAAATTTTCCATTCTTCCTCCTTGATATATTTACGCATCCGAACTGTATTTTTTTCCGCGATCCGAACATAATCAAACTCATCGGCAATTCTGTTCATAATATAAATGCCTCGTCCGCTCGTGTCTTCGTGTGATGGATTTTTAGATGGAAGCACAAAGGGCTTTCCCCAGTCGCTTACCTCGAACTGAATATATTCCGGGGAAACCGCGGCGACCCTGATTTCCAATTCTCCGTCCTTCCTCCGGTAAGCATGCTTGACCACGTTATTCACGGCTTCCGCAAGACACAATTCCAACTCATAAAAATCAGCATGGTGAATAAAGATACGCACAAAAGCCATGCAGGCTCGAACCAGGACACGGCTGGCTTCGGGACAGGCTTCGGTTTTTAATTCAAATTTCATGTGCATTTGCTGCTATCCATTGGTATGCACCCATAAGGCGGTCAAATCATCCCGGTAGGCCGGCCACATTTCCGGAATTTCCTCCATCCTGGCCTTCAATTCCTCAAGATAAAATTCTCCGCTTAGAAGTAAATTTCGGGCCAGATCCTGAAATCGTTCATCACCGAAAATTTCATCTTCGGAAATATTCCATTCATAAAAACCGTCGGTATATAAGAAAATGCCCGCTTCGGAATTAAAGGAAATTTCTCTGCAGGCAATATCCAGGTCAAAAAAACCAAGCACCGGAAAATCAGCCGGAAGCAAAACCACTTCAGAACCGTCTTTGAGCATCATACCGGGACAATGCCCGGCATTTACATACCTGACTTTCTTTTCCTCCAGATCAAGGTCACAGACAAGCAAAGTAACAAAATCCTTTTCACTGCCCAAAACCTGACACAAATTGGAGTTGACCAGAGAAACCACATCCTCCAGGCCAAATTCCTTTTCTCCGGATACCCGGAACACCGTGCGGACCATGGCCATTATAAAAGCCGCCCGGGCTCCGTGCCCGGAAACATCAGCAACCACGAAACGGAGCACTCGATCACTCAGCATGAAATAATCATAATAATCTCCGCTGGCCATTCCGGACGGAAAATATACGGACTGAATATCCAAATCCGGGAACTCGTAATCTTCGCCCGGCAAAAGCCTGCCCTGCAGGGAAGAAACCATGTCCAGCTCACGGGTAATCCTGGAATAGGCATCCCGGGAACTTTCCAAAAGAGCTACCTGCCTTTCGGCCACATTTAGTCTGGCCTGCAGCTCATCTTTGTTAATCGGTTTGGGCAAGAAATCATTTGCGCCGAGATTCAAGGCACTGACCATAGTTTCATTGGATCCCTCGCCGGTCATGACCAGAATATACACATCATTGTCATTAGCGCTTTCCCGGAGATAAGAAATTACTTCCAGACCGTCCATTCTGGGCATTCTTATATCGAGCAGGATGATATGCGGTTTAAATTCCATATATTGCTCAATAGTCTGTTCACCGTCCTCCGCAAAAGCCATCTGCACATTATCCTGCAAAAGCTTTTGCAGATAAAAACGCACCATCTGTGAATCATCTGCTACAAGCACTTTCGTCTCGCGGCCCATTGTACAACCTTACGTTAAAAATAAGCGGAATCAAGAATAATGGTCACCGGCCCCCAATTTATAAACTGCACATCCATCTCCGCGCCGAACACTCCGGCTTGCGCCCGACTTTCACAATCCCGGACATCAGATACAAAACGTTCAAATAAAGAAGCGGCAAGAACCGGCTCAAGAGCCGCGGAAAATCCCGGTCTGCGTCCGCGGCGGCAATCGGCGTATAAAGTGAACTGCGGGACCAGAAGAATTTCTCCCGTGTATTCCCGCACACTCAAATTCATATTGCCGGTCTTGTCCGGGAAAATGCGCAGTCCCGTAATCTTGGCAATCATTTTGGACCATAACGGATTGCCGGGTAAACGCTCATCGCCTCCGGCAAAGCCTATCAAACAGACAAGACCGGTGGCAATCCGCGCCCTTTCAACACCCTCGACGGTTACACATGCCTTTTTTACTCTCTGCAGCACAATCCGCATCTATTCTTCTCCGTAAAAAGCCCTGGATCCTTCCTTTTCAGCTACCATGACCCAGTTAAGCGCGACTCCGTGCGAGCCCACCTTGTTTTTTAATTTTCTGTACACAAAAGCCGCTATGTTTTCCGAGGAAGGATTCATATCCTTAAATTCGGGCAAGTCATTTAAAAATCTATGATCCAAGCCGGACAATTCTTCTTTGAGCATGGATTTGAGTACCTTGAAATCCAGGAGTATCCCCGTTTCAGAATCGAGCCGAGTGCCGCCGACCTCAATCCGGACTTTAAAATTGTGCCCGTGCAATTGCTCGCATTTACCACCGTAATTACGCAACTGATGCGCGGCACCAAACTCATCATCCACCTGCAGCCGCCATTTACCTGTATTCACTTTGCAAATCCTTATTTTATTTTTCCAGTAAATTCTTTGCTGCGCATTAGCGCTTCAAAGGAGATACTTTTCTTTCCAGGCCTGTAAATCCTTTCTCAGGACCTGTCCGGGAGTCACTTTGAAATTCTCGCCCAATTCCAGCCTGCAGGCACAACCCTCAAGATGCAAATTCAAGCGCAACGCGTTTCTGCCGGTATTTTTAAAGACAATTTGACGCAGATCATCCCAGCATTCATCATTTTCAGGCACATTCGGCAAATGAACGCTCACCGGACGATCATCCGCCTGAACCACTTCAGACAGGGGCTTCATTTCGCGTCCCAGAAATTTAAGCTGCCTCGCCTGCCCTTCTTCACCATTACCGCCCGTTCCCTTCCCTTCAAAGCTGCTGATTTTTCCGCCGATCCATAAGGGTTCATCCCGGGCGATAAGTTCTTTGGCCTGTGCGTATAAATCGGAAAACATCGTTATTTCCGCCTGACCGGTCAGATCCTCGATCTGGCAAAAGGCCATTTTTTCGCCTTTCTTGTTTATATGCTCCTTAACCGCCGTAACCATCACTCCCAGCTGCACTTCCCTTCCAGACTCCATCTCCCTGCACTGCAGGATATTATCCAGATTCAACCAGGCCATGTCCTGACGGAACGGCAATAACGGATGCCCACTCAAAAAAAGACCCAATGTCTCTTTTTCCATTTTCAGCTTATCTGCTTCCTCGAATTCCTCTTTTTCACTTTGCTCGCATTCAATGCCCAAACCGGAGCGTTTAATCGAATC
>JBNJHA010000117.1:0-4747 GCA_051748085.1 Thermodesulfobacteriota bacterium | reverse complement strand
GGATATTCCGAAGCTGAACAATCTCTTCTTCTGAAAAACCCAGATCACGGCAATAGTGGCAGTAAAATAAATCCGGGATCATTTTCCACTTGCAGTCAATCCAGGAATAATCCTTTCCCAAAAGGATAACAACAAGCCGTTCACAAAGCATTGCTTCCAGCTTCGGGCCCTGCCTTCCATGCACACTGAACACTCTGGCATCAGTCCAGGACAATCCCAATCGGGACAGGGCCAGTTGCGGCGAACTTATACCGGGTATAATTTTACAGACGTTACTCCCCAGCTTGCGTTTTACGCATTCAGCCAGGCTGAAACAACCCGGATCGCCGCTGACCAGGACTCCCACCTTGTGAGTTCTGCTCCTTATGCCGATTTCATGCACAACCGAGTCAATATTCGCACCAACCTTGCGCATTTCTCCCGAAAAATCGGGAAACAATCGCAAAAGGCGCGGCGCGCCAAACAATATTTCACATTCGGAAACAGCCTTTGCGGCCACGGGGAGAACATAATCCGGATGGCCCGGACCGCAACCGACAACAACAACCTTTTGCTTCTTATCTTCGGGCATATCCCAGTTCCCCGCCCCGCAAATCAATAAGACGGACCAAACTCACATAGCCCGGGGCCTTTTCCGATACGGCCTCAAGCACATCTTCAGCCAACCCGTTGCAAACGGCTTTTCTTTCCTCGGAGGCCAGACAGTCCAAAATTTCCTGCACGCTGCCAGCTCCTTTTTGCGGTCCATGCCCGAGCACGGAAACCATTTTTCCCGCTAGTACAAAAACAGCTGATTTTGATCTCTTGCTGTGGGTGTCAAAATCTCCGGCAGTCAGCTTCAAAAGCTTGCCCGGGTGTCCAAACATCGCCGTCCGGCACCCTCCAATGCGATTCAGGCTTTCCAGGGCTGCTCCCCAATCATTCCCCACCTGTACAATTTGATCCAAATTATATCCACGGCTCAACGCAAAACGCCGGCCGATATTGCCGGGGACCAAGACAATCTCTTCCCAACCGGCGGCCAAAGCCTGCCGCAAATTCAAACGCACTGTTTCACGCAACGCACTGAGGGAAAAAGGGCGAACCCGGCCGGTGCTCCCCAGAATGGAAATCCCGCCGACTATCCCCAACCGGCGGTTAAAAGTTTTTGCCGCGACTTCTTTACCGCGGGGCACGATTATCCGCACAGCAACAGATTGTTTTGTGGCCTGGGCAACTGCCTTTCTGATCATTTCAGCCGGCACCGGATTTATTGCCGGATTGCCCGGCGAAACGGCAAGACCGGGACGGGTAACCGTACCCACACCTGGACCTCCGTAAAGCATAAAACGCTGGGCAGGCCGAACCCCGGCCCCAATGCGCATGCCGTGCGTCGCATCCGGATCGTCACCGCCGTCCTTGAAGACATAAGCCCTGTATTCACCGGCTCGAAGAGACAAATCATGAACTCCGAGCCGGACCTTTTCCCCATCCGGCAAAGTAACCTGCACCCGGAAAATGTCCTCCGCGCCTTCCATAAAAAGGCAGGCCGCCTTGGCCGCGGCTGCGGCGCAGGTGCCTGTCGACAGGCCGTTTCTCAATCCCCGCGCCATTTTCTCCGCCGCACATGAACAATTATGCTTGCCAGATATCCGGGCAAATGCCCATCATATTCCGTAAGATCCCGGCAGACAAATTCATTTTCCTGCTCCGCGTAACAAATTAATGAGGAATGACCTAAAAGGCCCTCCTCCTCAAGTACATTCCGGATCAAATTTATATTCCGCCCCGCCTTGTACAAAATCAGGGTCTCGCAACATGCCAGGGACTGGCGAACTTGATCCGCGTCGGTTCCGGGCATGAGAAGCATCCGGTCCTCCTGCACGGCCAAAGCGTTTTTTAGACGCGCTGACACGGCCTGAAAAGCAGCTATGCCGGGGACAATATGAATTTTATGACCGGGAAGAATCTTTTGCATTTGAAGCAGAAAATAACAACTTGTGCTGTAAATAAGGGGATCGCCCAAAGTAATTTGAGTGACTGACCTGCCCTGTTGCGAATACTCCCGGGCCCGTTCGGCGATTTGACGCCAAAAGGCCTCAGTTGCTTCTGCGTCCCGGCGCATTGGATAACTGGCATCAAGGATCATTTGTTCTTTAATCCAAGGTCTTATTATTTCCAAAGCCATACTCTGGATTGATTTAGAAGAACGCGGACAAATCAATACATCGGAATGTTTGATTATATTCGCGGCCCGGACGGTAATTAAATCCGGCGCCCCGGGGCCAACACCCACCGCGTAAACATGCCCGGAAAGAGGCCCGGCGGACGTGAGGCTGTCAACAGGCATTTTCTTTCTCCAGCAACAGACAAAGGGCGTTAAAAGCGGCGGCCGCGACGGACGAGCCGCCTCGCGGCCCGCTGTTTGTAATGCAGGGTATCCCGCTTCGAAGCAGGGCATCTTTGGACTGCGGGGCGCCGACAAATCCGACGGGCAGGCCGATCACCAATTCCGGGGTAACGCCTGTTTTATGATGCAGATCAAGAAGCGCCCAGAGAGAAGTAGGTGAATTCCCAACCACCAGCAGAGCTTTATCCAATTCCTCCCCGACTTTTTGCACGGCCATTGCGGCCCGTGTTGTGCCATTAGGGACTTCCAGGCCATCAACCTCATCCAGAAGACAGCGGACATTTTTGGCACGAGTCATTCCAGCTGCAAGCATGCGCACATCGCAAAAGACCTTTTGGTCTGTACGCAAAGCCTCTTTCCCCAGCTGAACAGAATTCGGCGCAAAGCGCATGTTTCGGACAAAAGTGAAATCAGCGGCGGCATGGATTACTCTGGCCGTTATTTCCCGTTCATTTCCGTCTAGGTGCGCAAGGTGCGATTTGATAAATTCCAGGCTGTTCTGCTCTATCTCCATGCCGGAACTGATTATTTCCTGCTGGGAGACATCCCAGAGACGTTCGAAAACCAGTTCGTCCATCATGGGATCCTCTTCAAGAGAATCGATAAGTTCCCATTGTATATTCGGATACGTGGACTTCAAGCCGTCCATCATCTCTGGAATATCCTTCAGCACATGGTTCCCGTTGAAGAGAAAATAAGGGAAAACCACTATCCTGGTACAGCCTTTTGCGTTTAATTCCAGCGCCTTTTCTTCCAGACTCGGACTTCCAAGAGAAAAAAAGGCCGGCTCAACAAGCGCCGGTTGCAGACGGGGACGCAGCCTGTCCGTCATACTGGCGAACGCGGTCGCCACTTCCCGGCGTCGGCTGCCATGACCAAGGATTATAAAAGCTGTTTTCATAAATCATTCCCTTGTATATACGATAAGATATGTTCAGCGGTTTTTTTACTATGCCCAAAATACAGGTGCGCATAACTGGCGAGGATATTACCCTGAACATACCCGGAAGTGTCCAGATTCTGTTTTTGGCTGTTACGCACACGATAGATATCTCTCGGAATATCCGCGGTCAAACTGACATCGGAATAGTGAAATTCATGCCCGCGCAGGATATGCCCCTTATTGCCGAGAATGCAGTCCCGACGGAATTCGACCTCGACATATCCGAGTGATCGCCGGGTGGAACGCATTGAAGACAACAGGGGAAGAATCCCGCACATTTCATATTTTTTATCCCGAGTATCTTTAAGCGTTTCTCCGAGATAAATCATTCCGCCGCATTCGGCGTAAACATGGCCTCCGTCCCGGACAAATCCGGCTATATCGGCCTTTATCCCGATATTTTTTTCCAGTTCACGTCCAAAATGCTCGGGGTACCCTCCGCCAAGGTATAATGCGGCGATATCCGCGGGCAGGTTCCGGTCTCCGAGGGGCGAAAACTGAATAATTCTTGCTCCGCAAGCTTCAAGAATATCCAGATTGGCCTGGTAATAAAAATTAAAGGCCGCATCTCTGGCTACAGCTATACGCGGGCCTTTTTTCGAGCCTTCCGAAATTTTCGCATTGCTTTTCCCGGGACCATTGCCCGCCATTTTTTTTATCTTTTCAAGATCAAAAAAATCGCGTCCGCAAGCTGAAAAGTGCATTATTTTTTTACCCGTGCCCTGTTCCTGTTCAGGTACAAGGCCCAGATGGCGGGATTTAAGGCACGGCAGTCCAAATTTCGGGACAGCTCCCACAAGGGGAGGAAGGCCGGCCGCTTCCAAACTTTTTTCTAGAACAACTTTATGGCGCTTTGAATTGCAGCCATTGGCCACTACCGCCTTTATCCTTTTTCCTGCTTGAGAAAAATTGCAGAAACCGGATACCAACGCTGCAAAACTTGCAGACATTCCTGATGCTGGAGCCACAAGGATAACCGAAGCATTCAACACTTCGGCCAATTCCGCGGCCGACCCGCGCGTTCCGCTTGAGCCTCCGCCGTCGTAATAACCCATAACCCCCTCGATCAGGGCCAATCCGGCACTCCTTCCAACCATCTCACGAACATGATCAGTGGAACTCATCCATGTATCCAGATTGTAGCAGTCATTGACACACACGCTTGCCAAATGCATTGGATCCAAAAAATCGGGGCCGGTCTTAAATGGGCAAATTGCAAGTCCTTCCTCTTGCAAAGCGGCAGCCAACGCCAAAAAAACACTTGTTTTTCCGGCACCGCTCCCGGTAGCTGAAACAATTATACTCATCGGAAACAATCCGTGCTTTATTTTTAACCCTGACGGCAGGACCAGTTCTTGTCCAAAAATTGTAACTATTCAGCACACGAAAAAAGTTCACCTGATTTTTTGCGTAAA
>JBNJHA010000116.1:0-4763 GCA_051748085.1 Thermodesulfobacteriota bacterium | reverse complement strand
GGCTGCCTGGATGGAATCGCCGCGGCAAGTACGGCCAGCGTGGGCAGTTCCACGCTCATCACCCTGCAGTGCAGGCCGGATGAACCTTTGTGGTTCGCCTTTTATCTCCCGGTCAGCGGAAGGTGCGCCTATCTGCAAATGGAAGGGGGCAAAACGGCAGCGGTTCTGGAAAAAAACGCCCGGCCCGATTTTGAGCTGGAGCATTCGGCCCGCATTGATGCCGGATATCTTTTCAACAACCCGAAAAAATTCAAGAAACAGGCAGAGGACGGCCTTTTCGGAAATAACCTTTTTCGGGTGGTGACAGTGGCCAACGCCGCGGCAAAGGATTGTCCGGACTCCGCCCTTCAGGCCATGCGCGTGCATGACCATTATTGCCCCGGGATTACTTCCGGCGTGCTTCTGGCCGAGTATGTCCAGAAGGAAATAATAAGTCCGGAACAAGACGGCCTGTTTGTTTTGAGTCTTGTCCCGTGGTGCAAGGAAGACGCCTTGACCACGCTCCTAAACGCCACCCCGGGCAAGCGCTCCTACGGGGTCTTTTATGCGGACCGGGAAAAGACCGGGGAGTGGCCCGAACCTCTCGATAAAAGCTGCACCATTGTCTTCACCAAACAGGGAGAAAAATGGACCGGACATATCCTGGGCTTTGATTTTAATCGGGCCAAGAAGATGTACGGAGACAAAGAGTTCGGGTTTTATGTCCTGGATAAGCTGTACGCGGATTTGTGGTTTCTGGATTATATGGATCGGCCGGAAAAATTCGTGGATAACCTGGGAACAATAGCTTTTAAAAAGGGTGAATCCCCGAAGGATTTTCTGCGTCCGGATATGGATGTACTTAAAAAATTGACCCCTTAGCCAGTTTCCATCCGGAAATGGCCCTTTTCCAGTTTAACGGCGTCAATTTTCGTAATTATTCGATCACGTATTAGGATACGCTCGCTCGTAATTACTCAATTTCCTTGTTAAACAGGAAAAAATCTCATTTCCAAATTGGAAACCTGATATTTCTAAATCCGAAAATTTTTGAATTTCCGGATAAGAACTAGCCAGTTGAATGGCCGGTGGGAAGCAGTCGGCAAACTCGGTCCCCACCGGCCGCCTCAAACTGGGAGGCATGCTTTGTTAATAATCACCCGTTTGGAGCGGGTCAATGCCTCCTGAAGCAGAATACAGAGATTGGAATACAGTGGATAGATACGGTGTTTTAAAAAACAGCATATTTGGGGAGGTTTTGATGCGTTTTTTCAAGATAGTCTTTTTGGTCCTTGCCTGTCTGTGGGCCGGTTCCGCCTCGGCCGGGCAGAATGGCACGGAGGAGGTGCATAATCTGGGCACGGTGCAGGTTATGGAAAAGGGGAAAAAGGACGAGGTGACCCTTAAGCCGGACATGGACGTCATTCGGGTGGATGACTATGACAAGCCCGGAGTTCCCCAGAATGTGGTTGATCTGGTCAAGGATCTGCCCATATTTGATTTCCGGGGCGCGACCGATCTGGTCCCGGACGACGACACCATTTACATGCGCGGTTTTCAGAGCAAGCGTTTCGTGACCGCCATGGACGGGCTGACCCTGCGCAAGAGCGGCGGGCGCAAGTCCAGTCATATTGTTGATTACGCTCTTTTGCCGACCTGGATGATCGAGGAGATAGAGATCCTGCCCGGACCGCATTCCGCTCTTTATCCGTCCAAGGCCATCGGCGGGGTTTTGAATATTAAGACCAGAACCCCGAGGCGCTACGAAACAACCAGGCCGGATATAAATCTGGAGACTTCGCTCAGGTCGTACAATACGCAGAATCATCATCTGGACATGCACGGCGGCAAGGAGGCGTTCATTTATGATGCCGGGGTGCAGAAATACCATACCGACGGATATCTGCGGCACAATCGGGCGGACATCCTCACCCTGTACGGCCGGGCCGGATATGTGCAGGAAGACGGCGGGTTTGTTACCCTTTCCTCCTCGTATACAGACGCGGACCGGCAGATAGCGGTCAAAAACGACCCCGGTGACCCTGCTTCCGGATATGATTCCGACTATCCGACAGTAAGTGATGCCACGCCGTTTTATGATTCCCAAGGTCCGACCAAGGACAAAACCGCCAGATCGTTTAATACCAATGTAATTCAGCCGAGTGAGTGGGGCACGTGGAATTTCGCGGCCATGTACAGCGAGGAAAACCGGGACCGGGCTTACGAGGAACTGGACGGAACCGACGGCTCCTGGGACACAAAATGGCGGCAATGGTCAGCCAAGCTGTCCAACGAACTGGAGATGGCCCGGGGGCACGAATTGACCACCGGCCTGGAAATGGCCGAGCTGTATGACGGCTACGGGCATTGCGCCGGTTGGACGAATACATACGACGATCATAAACGCATTAGAACCTGGTCCGCTTTCGGGCAGTACGACTGGGACATCACATCTTATTTGAACCTCAGGGCGGGCTTGCGCTACGAAAATCTAAAGGCTTGGGTGAACAATATGTCTTCCTCCAGTGGTCAAAGATTCATAACCGGCCGGGATGACTGGATTACCCGGCATTGGGACCAGTTCGTGCCCAAGTCCTTTCTGACCTGGGAGATGGACCATCTGGCCGAGTGGCTGCGGGACACCAGCCTGTCCGCCGGAGTGAGCCGCATCTGGCGCGCGCCGGACTACCACGGGGACATAAATCCGCAGGGACGTCCGGCCGGGGCCTGGATCGACCCGGAGCACGGCATGGGCTACGATCTGGTCTTTCAGCGCAGACTGTTCAAGGACATTCAGTTCAAGACCGACTTTTCCTTTTATGAGATAAAGGATTTTATCGCCTATAATTATAAGTTCAGTAATGGTGATCCAGGGCCGGCCGGGCAGGAATACAAGGACAAGAAGATCAATCTGGAAAAGGTCTGGCGCAAAGGCGTGGAAATCAGTTTGAACGGGCATCTGTTCGATCCCTTGTATTTCTATGCCGGATACGCGTATGTGGATTTCGAAAACCGTGGTGACGACGAGGATGCCGGAAAGACTGAATTGGACGGCCGGGCCAGGCACCGGGTGAACGCGGGCATAAAATACGATGTGCTGGAAAACACCCGGCTTCTGGTGGACTATAAATACCAGGATAAACAGGTGGTGCAAAACGCGCATGAAGATCCGCCGGGCAGCGATAACTGGACCTTTACCGAGACTTCGATAGACCCCTATCACCTGGTCGACGTGGCCGTGGAGCAGACTCTTTTCAAGGAGTACAAGGAAATGCGCGACGCCAGGGTCAAACTGTTCGCAACCAACGTGTTCAATGAGAAATATGAAAACGTGGACGGATTTCCGGCCACGGACCGGACGATAGGCGTGGCTTTTGAAATCGGGTTTTGATCCGGTTTTTTCCTGCAAAAAAGCCCGGCACTCAACCGAAAAATTTGAGTGCCGGGCTTTTCGTTCAGAAGCTCGCAGGCATGGTCGGCTTTGAAACAAAAATCAGCTGAGAACTTCCTCGGGCAGCCTGCAGGTATTTTCCAGGCCAAAGGCCTCGGATACCGGCTGACAGGTGAGGGTCCCCTTGTACATGTTCAGGCCGCGCATGAGCACCCGGTCCTGTTTGCAGGCTTTTTCCACGCCCAGATCGGCCAGCCTGGTCCCGAACTTGATGGTGGCGTTGTTCAGGGCAAAGGTGGAGGTCCGGGCATAAGCCCCGGGCATGTTGGCCACGCAGTACATGGTGATGTCATTGTCCACCTTGAAGGCGGGCTTGGAGTGGGTCGTCGGACAGGAGACCTCGGTGCACCCGCCCTGGTCAATGGCCACGTCCGCGATTACCGCTCCGGGTTTCATGATCTTAAGGAGCTTTTTGGTGATCAGCTTGGGAGCCTTGGCCCCGGGGATAAGTACCGCGCCGATAACCATATCCGCCTGTCTGAGCTCGTTTTCCAGATTTATGGGGTCGCTGAATTCGGTAAAGACATTGGCCGGCATTATATTCCCCAAATGTTCCATGGTGTCGGCATTGATGTCCAGTATGGTTACCCGGGCCCCGAAGCCGGCAGCGATTTTGGCCGCGTTGCTGCCGACCACACCTCCGCCGAGAACCAGAACATTGGCCGGAAGCACTCCGGGTACGCCGGTGGGCAGTATTCCCCGGCCGCCGTTGAATTTGGCCAGCTGATAGGCGGCCATGAGCGGGGCCATGCGTCCGGCTACTTCACTCATGGGCTTTAAAAGGGGCAGGTTGCCGTTGTCTTCCTGAACTGTTTCATAGGCCAGGGCGGTGATTTTTTTTTCCATGCATGCCTTGGTCAGCTTTTCGTCCGCGGCAAAGTGGAAATAGGTGTAAACGAGCTGTTCCGGCTGCATCAGGTCGTATTCCTGAGGTAGAGGTTCCTTGACCTTGACGATCATCTCCGCCTTTTTCCAGACCTCTTCCGCGCTGTCTAATATCTGCGCACCGGCGTTTAAGTATTCCTCATCAGTAATTCCGGAGCCCGTGCCGGCATTTTTCTGCATATAAACCGTATGCTGCCTGTCGCAATAAAAACGGACTGCCGCCGGAGTGAGACCGACCCGGAATTCATTGTTTTTAACCTCTGCTGGACAACCGATTATCATTAGCAATATCCTCCTTGAAATTGGCTATTAAAAATATAATTAAGCACAAAACACCTTTAATGCTACTAAATTTTGTTTTTTGCAAGTTGTATTCAGGATATTGTTATATTTGGCTCTTCGACGGAATGCATGGATTTTTGCGAGTTATTCTCCTGATCCTTTTGAT
>JBNJHA010000115.1:0-4781 GCA_051748085.1 Thermodesulfobacteriota bacterium | reverse complement strand
GTATAACTTACCACAGAATACTATATTCCCGGGTATCCTGAAAGTTGCACCTTGATTCTGCAGCAGCAAATTAAAAAATCTGTCAAAAAAAAACTAAGTTTTCGGGTCTCCTGTAAACCACCTCCCTGGCATCTATATTCAACCGGACAGATTATGTGTTACTGACATCAATCAAAGTATTCAGTTGACTGAAGATGCCGGCGTGCTTTACCATAGAAAATCCTTCTTGGTTCTGGGTAGTTATTGTTTTTGGACAAAATAACAATACGCAAAAGGAGGCTTTTTTCAAACCCCTGTTATTGCGCCATACATGAGGCACAAAAAATATAACCAGATAAAATACTCAAGGTTGTTTTTGGCCAAAGGAGATTAACGATGAAAATTTTTAAGCGTATCTTCGGGATTTGTGAAACAAAGTCGCCAGAAAACATAGACTGTTGGAGGTATTCGAGCGGAAGGGTGGAAATTGAGCTATCAAAAGCACCGGAACTGAAGGAAAGCGGCACCGCTATTCGCCTCGAGGGCAAGGGATCGCCAAATCGACTTCTTGTAGTGCACGGGAGCGACGATGAATTCTATGCTTTTGAAAATAAATGTACGCATTTTGGCCGTCGGTTGGATCCTTTGTCTGGACAACAACTGATCCAGTGCTGCAGTGTAGGAAAATCCACATTCGATTACACCGGAGCCAATGTGTCTGGAACAGCGAAAGAACCAATAAAATCATTTCCCGTTGAAAAGCGAAACGGAGCTTTAATAATCGAACTGGCTTAACCCGTATGGTAAGGGAAAAAGTGCCAAGGATTAAATATCTTTACGGCCAACTTTTTAACTGATTGCAGATACAATGATATTTCATAAACAATTACCTTCAAAGCTGTTTTTGCTAATATTGATTGCATGTTTTTACGGTTGCTCAGCCATCCAGCAGCCCGGGACAGGCAAAGAGGTATCCTTGAACATTTCTGGTCAATATATGAAAGATTACCGTGCGCACGGCAACGAGCCGTTCTGGAGTCTTGAACTTGATAATGGTGCAATTATTTTTGATCCGCTTCATGGTGATTTGATTGCTGCAAAAATTTTACAGACAGCCGAGATTCCTGGAGAATACCGATATACTGCGAAAACCCGCGATGACGTCATAGTTGTAGAAATCCTTGATCAGGTCTGCCTGGATAACATGACAGGGATGCCTTATCCGGATACTGTTATGGTAACGATCAATGGCAAGAAACTTCAAGGCTGTGGGGGCGCACCTGAGAAATTGCTGCAGGGCGTCCAGTGGGAGGTCGACACTCTTGATGGTGCAAGTGTTATCCCAAATTCCCGGATAGCGGTTGAATTCGGTAAACAACATGTTACAGGCCATTCGTCCTGCAACCGCTACGTTACAGAATACAAACTGACAGGGGAATCCCTCTCAATTTCAGAGCCGGCATCTACACGCAAGGCGTGCCGGGTTGATATTATGGAGCAGGAAAAGCGATTTCTCAGAATGTTGCAAAACGTGACGGGTTTCCGAGTCGTTTCAGATGACCGAATCAAGCTCATCACGAGGGATCATGGCAACATAACGCTACAAAAATAAAACCCAGGTGCCAGGTAATGTTGAGTTCCGGGGCATCCTGATATTTGCACCTTGAATCTGACAATGGGCTCCGGACCGGAATTCGCATTACTGGAGGGGCATAGCCGAACTGCTCGGATTATCCGAGTCTACCTATAATGAAAACGCCGCCGGACCGAGCTACCACAACATAATATACATTTCCCGGGCAACAGTCTGGAGCGGTGTAAATGCCTTCTGTAGCTTAGTTGTATAACTCAGCTCCCTTGCGCTTTAGTCCTTCTCGGTTGTCTTTTTTCCCCCTACATGGATCACGGCCCCTCGTTCGGGGAGACTGTCAAACCGGGTATAAAAACGGCCATCGTTACGCACCTTATGCCGGGTGAGCCTACGGGGCGTATATTTTACGGATCGCTCGGCTATGATTTTTCCACTAAGGCCCGTTACCGAAACATTGATGGTGGACGCCGCACGGCCCGGCAGGGGGGACCGCCGGACTCTGCCGAAAACCATGAGGTCACCGTCTTTTATCTCGCTTCTCACGAAAAAGAGTTTAAGCCCGTCGGTGTTTTCAAGACGGATGGGGTAGTATGCGCCGTCATTGGCACCCGCTGCCGGACAAGGCAATAATGCGGCAAGCATAAGGCAAAAGAATGCCGTCGCCGTCTGTTTCAATCGTATTCTCATCACCATCCTCAAAAATATAGGATTATACTCCAAAAAGCACCCCAAAAGGGCGTCCGGGCAATCTACTTCACCGATTTCAAATCCTTTGCCAGTACGATGCCGGATTGCCTGGAATTTTCATTGAAATATGAGACAAACCGGTCAATCTCGAAAGCCTGCTGTTTCAGGTTCTGTGCCAAGCGAAATCCGATCGGCTGATACCAGAGTTCAGCCTGGATGCTAAACGGTCCGCTGCCGGCAGTCACGGGGACAACATAGTGAACTGTATCCCCACCGCCGGTAAAATCCGCATCCGCCTTGCCCTGAACGGCGATATCGGTTTGCGCCGATGCCTTATCAAAGCCCATGGGTGGAATGCGATTGTCCTTAGCAAACCGGATGGCTTCTAATAGCCCAGTGGTTACCCGGTCTTTCGGATCCACCATGATGGCTTCGTAGATCTGCACCTGGTCTTGCGCATCAATCCGCTCGTAATGAGGCTCATACCGGGTGCTGTCTGAATCGTTGATATTGCCGGCTATGGATCCGTCCGGTTTCAAGGCCCCGGATTCGAAAACCGTTTCTCCGTTGCGGTCTTTCACCGTTAGATGAAGCCAGGCCCGGCGGGATGGATAGGCAGTGGGCAGCTTGTGCCCGGCGAGATTTGTCAATTCCACTTCGACTTCCAGGCGCCCGCCGGCTGAATTCACCTTTTTGTTAGAAAACTTTACTTTAGGCTTGTGCAATAACTAAAATTTTAATCATGATAATCAAGGGGGGCAAAAAATTTTCTATCGCGACGAGCGTTTATTGGTTGGCGAAGGGGTTGCCGTAATGGAAATGGTGCTCAGGGCAAATTCAAATCGATCCTTTTTATAATGTTAATTTCCATCTGCCAAATATTAACCGGGCAGCCTGAGATTTGATCTTGTTTCTTCAAGCATAACTTGCCAACCCATCCTATATTTCCGGGCTTTATGAAAAATGCACCTTGCATCTGGCCGTCCTCTCGGGACCAGAGTCCGCAATTGTTCTGTTCCATAGCCATATGCACTAAAGGTTGCTTTTCATTGCAAGGCGCAATTGTAACTCGATAAACATGATTTTTTTTGGCAAACCAACAAGGTAATTCTTCGGGATTGCGCAAGCGTTGTACTGGTATCTTCCTGCCCACTGGCTGATACGTGATCAATATGATAATCGCGCTAACCTGAAGAGTTATCTGGGTCCGGTTGCGGTATTGATTGCGGAACCCGACGAAATCATCCCCACCTAACCATGCCCGCCGTTTATATGACGCACTGACGGCACCCAAACGGCAGTGGATATTTCCGGGTGCCGGCCACAACAGTTGGCCGATTGATCCGTCAGCCCCGTGGTGGGACCTCGTTTCGGAATGGCTCGAGGAAAAGCATCTCCCCTCTGATTCCTTTAAAAAAAATTCGCTTTCCACTCAGAAAGCCCTGTCCATTTAGTATGGGACATTCCGAAAGGACATAGCAAATCTGTTGTTCTCGTTACGGCATACAGGCCGGATCCGGAAAGAAAGGTTTTTGAGGTTGATATAGACGAGGTTCAAACCGTAAGCAGAAAAAAGGAATAATTCCTGCCCAGAAAATGGTTGCAGACAAGAACTGTCCGAAGCGGACGATCGGACGTGGCTGGAGCGGCCAGGACGGACTCGGGGATGGTCCGGGTTTTCAATATCTTGGCACCGAGCCAGATCCCGAAGGAAGATGCCGTGGCGTATTCGCCTGTTAAATGTTTAAAACGCACCTCAGCGGCATGGCTGAAAAAATTTTTCCGGAGTTCCATGTTCCATTTGTCCCGGACAATGTCGCCGCTTGCCCCGTTTACAAAAACATCCACATCTTCCGGCCCGATCCCGCTGGCCTGCAGAAAACCGGTTACTTCTTCACGCAAAAACGAAAAATCCGCGGGCCGGTAAACAGTGTGAAGGCTTTGCAGCATACACCATGAATGGGCCAGCGCCTGGCCGGAAACCGTGAAAAACGCCATTCCTTCGCCCTGGAGAGTGCCTTGTGTACGGCTTTTAAAGAGTTTCAGATTGCTTGTCTTTTCTTTTTTGACATATCCCAGCCTGGCATAATCGCTGTACTGGACATGATGGGCCTGGTCAAAAGAACCGACCAAAACATTTTCGGCTTCCTTTTCCCGGAGCAGCAGCATGGCGTCGTGCACGGCTGTTTCAAAGGCAAATCCTCTGCCGGCATAGGTGTTGTTATACCCCATGCACTTGACTGTCAGGGCAATGAGACCGGAAAGTGCATTATAGGTGCTCTGCATGAAATAAGTCGGCGTGAGCTGCTGTTCATCCTGCTGCAGAATTTCGAGCAAAAATTTTCCCATCTCTTCCTGAAAACCGTAGCCGGTGGCGGTTATAATGGCATCCGGTGTTTCCAGCCGGGCGTTTCGAAGACAGATAGTGGCGGCAGAAAGTCCCATGCGCAGCATACGGCTGAGCCGGCGCATCTGGAAGGGGTTGATGTAATCTTTGAAATTCGGCGCAATGCAGGTCAGTACA
>JBNJHA010000114.1:0-4879 GCA_051748085.1 Thermodesulfobacteriota bacterium | reverse complement strand
ATTCACCACCGTTTTCGTTCATTAGACATTTTTCGATCACGGGTCGTGTGGAACATTTAAATCCCAAGGCTTCAAGCCAGCACTCAAATCTGTAAATGACGCCACAATTATATTCATCGATTGCACCAATAAAATTTATCCCCTTGTAAGCGAAGCATTGGTATTTTTCCCATTGCCAGTGGATACAATTATCGGCAGGCGCGGTGACATGAAGCTTCTTCATAACTGAATCCGGCAGACTCAATTCCAATACAGCATTCATAAATCGTACAAGGTTGTCAAAGTTTACGAGGTGTTCCTGGTCGACTCCCAGGAGCTTTTTTATTCTTTCCATCTCAAGTGGCGCAAGGGCTTTTAGAGCTGCCTTGTTCATTTCATTGGCTTTGTCTATCCCTACTTGACTGAAAGCCTGCAGAAACCACATGGCATCATGACTCAGCCACCTCTTTTCCAGTAAATCCTTTAATTGTGTTTTTTCAATTTCAGCCAGTACTTCCATTTCACCCTCCTTATAAATTTGTTTTGGCATTAAAAATATCTCCGGAATCATTACATGGGCGTTACAGATCAGCTGAAAATAAAAATTTTTTCAAATTGACAAAAGGACAGGCATGAAAATCTTCACGCAGGGGAATGCGCAATGCCGTCAGAGCTTAACAGATACAGCTGTGATGGGCTGCTTAATTTGCTGCAGGGGGGGTCATTGATTCAGGAAGGAGTTTTTTAACGCCTCGGTTTTTGCAGAGGGGCTGGTATTCAGATTTTCGGCCAGAATTTTTTTGCACTGTTTGTAAGCTTTCCAGGCCCCGGATTTGTTCCCGAGCCGGTATTTACAGACCATGAGCCCCCGGTAAAAAGACTCCACCAGTTCATCTATTTTCAGTCCCTTTTCATAGAGGGCAACAGCTTTTTCATATTCTTTTCTGTTTTGCCGGTAATCCCCCAATTGCTGAACCGCCTGGATAAACCGGTGGTGAAGGTCTTGGCGCAGGGAAAGGGCCATATCCTCATCGGATTGAAAAAGGAAACCTTTGTAGAGGTCAACGGCTTTTTGGGTGAACCCGGCCGCCTTGTGCAGTTCGTTTTTGGATGAAGCGGATTGGCGGATTTTATCCGCCGCTGAAAGTATGCGTTCGAACGCCCAGGCATCCACCCAGAAGTATCTCGGGTCAAGCGTAGCATATCCGGAATCCAACTGAATGGCATCATAATGACCCAGTATTTTGCGAAGCCTGTGAAGGGTGGTCCTGAAATTACTCCGGGCGAGATCCCCATCGGCATCCGGCCAGAGTAAATCGGAAATTCTGTTTATGCTGACCTCACGACCACCGAGTGAAATGATTGCCTTTAGAAGAAACAGGGGTTTTTCTTGGACTTTTCCGGCAAATGATATTGGCTTTCCGTCCACAAGAAGTGAAAATCTGCCGAAGGTAAATACTTCCAATGGCCATGGGAACTTCTCAACCTCCAGAGGCGGAGATTCAGGTATCAACCCCCGGCATTTGATGAGATGCTGCACATAATCCACTTCGATATTTTCCTCAAGCGCCTTCAAGCAAAGCCTTGTCATGGAATCTGGCCGCCAGAACCAGCTCGTCACATACTGTTTGGCTTTCCCGATAGCCATTGCCTTTTTCAGCGAATTGCGGGCAGCGGTTTCATCGCCGGCATCAAGGGCAAATTCAGCCTGGGTCTGATAACAGCCAAACGGAATCTGATGAAATCCGACCCGATTGGAGATCAACAGCGCCTTTTCAAGATGTCCTGAAGCTTCAGCCTCATTTCCGGACGCGTGCCATGCAATGGCCATCCCATGATACCATGCGGCATCCGTCATCGGCATGCCTGACTCTGCAACATATGATTTGGCAGACTCGCCTTCAAGCAATGCCCTTGTAAAGTCCTTTTCCAAAAGCGCTTTCCACATCTTCAATATTTTGAAATAAATATAAATCCAGTCGAATGAAGGGGCGTATCCGGCCAGGTTCCGGAGATGTTCATCGGCACTGTCAATATCTCCCGTGGACAAGGCGCCGGCAGCACCGTGACCCAGAACAATAGGGGATATAAGATGAATTCCGGTTTCCGAGGCCAGATCCAGGCATTCAGCAGCCATTTTGCTGCAGGTGTCAGAGTTGTTGCCTAAAAAATGGTAAAAGGCCTGAAGGTTTTTCAAGCCGAGAAGCAAAAAAGGGGGGATACGTTGAAATTGGACAACATCCTGGTACATTTCAATAAAATGCCAGGCCTCGTCCAGGTTGCCCGCAAAAAGCCGATGCCAGGCCAATGCCACAATCACACGGAGCTTGATCTCTACGGGAATATTTTCTTTAAGTATTGCCAGGCCTCGTTTTTCCCAAGTTTTGAATTCGGAGTGATCCGGATGTCTGAAGGTCAGGGAAAAAAGTGCTGTGGCCGAGAGCTTGCCCCGGACCTCCGCAGAAGGCAGGGATTCATATTGCCGGGAGAACCGGGTTAATTTGGGAATCCATCGGTCAAGGGGGTTAAAGCTGCCCAAAGCAAATGTTATCGAATCCAGAATCCCGCATAAGGAAAGACATATCCCGGTGCTATCCGCCTGCTCCTCAAAAAGGGAGACTGCTTTCTCAAAAAGCTCCCTGCCTTGCTCCGGATCCAGTCGATGGCGGCAAACACCCAGCCAATAAACTGCATAGGGATGTTCGTAAAGCATTGCCGCTGGAAGACGCCGCAGCCATTGCTCCAATGTCTGATTACGCCCTTGAATGACCAGTCTTTGCGCCTGACTGAGGACTAACCGGAGCATCTCATGCGGATTGCCGGATTCAAAAAACAACTCAATGGCGGCCTCTGTCTGTCCCTCGGTTTCCAGCAGCCATGCAGCCGATTCCCTCAGCCTCGTCATGTGCTCGCCGGTAAAAGTCTGTGCCGCATGGCTCTGCAAATATTCCCGGAATAAGGGATGATATTGATATCTCGTTTCCATGCCGGAATATCTTTCCGTAAACCAGTGGTTTTGCCTGATTCTGTCCAGAATCTGCGCTGCATCCTTTGAACCGGTAAGCTTTTGCGCCATTTTGGCATTAATAGTTGGCAAGACCGAGGTGCTGAGCAAAAATTCCCGGGTCTCTATATCGGCCTCGTCAAGTATCTCACTGGTAAAATAATCATATATTTCGCTGCTCGTGAATTGGGTGAACTTTCCGGGATCAATGACTTCAGTCTCTACCCGCTTTAAAAGAAGGAGCAGTCCCGCCAGCCAGCCGTCAACCTTTTCATGAAGCGAGTCAATAGCCGCATCAGATGGCGGTATGCAACTCAATAACTGGACCAGATCCCTGGTTTCCTGTGGCTGCAGCCGAAGCGCCGACCATCCGATCCTGACAAGGAGATTGCTTGCCAGGGCCCTTGCCAGAATCGAGGGCGGTTCAGTTCGGCTTAAAACAAAGAGGTTTATGCCTTCGGGGACCACTGACAGGACGTTGCGAACGACCTCATGCAGCAGACATTCACGCGGGGCTTCCTGATAGTTGTCCAGCACAAGAACCCCGGGTTTTTCCAATCGGCCAAACAGTTCTTCGAAAAACCGCCGGGTGAAAGTGGAAATCCCAAGTGCATATTCCGGAGTCAAAAAAGGGAGATCTTTTTTGCCACAGGCAAGCTTTTTGACTGCCACTCCCAGGTAATAGAAAAATGCGGCGATGTCCGAGTCTCCTTCATCGATTTGATACCAAAGGCAGGGAAGCTTGTTTTCTTCTATGTAACTGGCGATAAAGGTTGTCTTGCCTGATCCGCCCGGCCCGCATATCCATGTGCCCTGACAAGCGCGGGTTTCATCCAGCAGATGGAATAATCTCCGACGCTGCAGAATTTTCTGGACACGGGGCCTGTTGATCTTTGCCAAAGGCATCGAGACATCGGGCTGACTCCATAGGGAGTCTTTTTGGCGGCTGCTTAAAGTCATCGGGAAGCAATAAGCATTAAGGGTGGATTAAAGACCTGATTATCAACTTTGATGGTCCCCTAAAAAGTCCAACCGAAGAGATTTTTTATCAATATAAAGGATAAAGCATTAAGCAAAAACACCATATATTGCTTGTAAAATTTTTATCTCCGACTTTTTACGAGATTGCCAACTTTTTAATATTTTTACCATATCGGCTATAGATTCAGGTGTCAACGCATACTTGATAATATGAAAGCAGGGCATCACTTAATTTGACCGAATACACGGGTACTTTAAGATCCAGTTCGGCTATCTTAGGTTCCAAAAATGAGGCCCTGATCTGAGTTCAGGGAGGATATGGTTTGAAGAATCCGGCTATCCCCCGGCAGTAATGCGGCTCTCGAGCCCAAGAGGACTGCCAGAATCAAGGTACAAATTCCATGATGCCTTGGAATATTCCATTCCGTGGCAAGAAGTGCTGTCAATCGGGGTTCAGGCAGTTGTGGAACAAGCGCTTCGCCTTTGCAACCATTCTTTCCGGTAAAGGCCAGATTGAAAACGATGGTAAAAACAGCCAACGGTGTGGCTCCCTGGGTTTTTGAGATGCCTGATTTATTGAGCAGGCTGCCGATTTTCAATTCAGAGAAGAAATCGGTGAAAATGCTCAGTTTTTCATTGATTACAGTTTGATCTTATTCGTAAATAAAGTTATGGTGAATTTGTCTGGCTTTCCTTCTTTTTCTTTGTGCTGTTTGGTGCAAATAAAGTATCAAAGGAAATGAATCCAGTAAATAATAATAAAGATTTCAAAATGTTATATTTTAAAGACTTTTAACCATCACCCCCGAAAGTGGAGTTATCTTTACAAAAAATTCCTTTATTGCAGAACAGATCGTAACGTTCTTATGTTAAAAAAAATATACCCCTTCTTTACCGACACTTTATGGAACTTGC
>JBNJHA010000113.1:0-4923 GCA_051748085.1 Thermodesulfobacteriota bacterium | reverse complement strand
GGCCGGAAGTGCACCTGGAGTTTGATCTGCACGGCCAGACTCCGGGACTGCACTCGGAAAATATCCCGGTCCGGTCCGGAATCGCCGTGGTCACTGACAGCCGGGACGAATGATCGGCATCGAAACCCCAGCGGCCATGGGCATCGTGGCCGGGGACTGCAGCAAAAACCTGATGGTGATCAGCGGCGTCACCGAAGAAGACATGACCGGGGACCGGAGCGCAAACCCCGGGAAGCCGTCAACACGACCAGGCTGTCCATCGGGGTTGTCGCCTTTATCGAGCTCCTGGCCTGGTCGGCCACCATCCTTGATTTCCCCTTTCTCTACTTCGCCGGCATCTGCAGTCCGATCTTTGTGATTATATGAATATTTTGGAAAGAAATCGGCATTTTATAATATGTATGGTTTGTCTGAACGGGACCTGCGACGGTCAAGCATCGCATCAATGACGAAACATGAACCGGGGCCGGCCTTAAATTCAGTGGTTGATCATAATATATGTAGACTAGTTATATTTTTGTTAGTACTGTGAATAAATTATATAATGGTCGGGGGGCAAGTTTGCGGCTGCTTTACCTCTGCAAGCCGGGTAATCTTCCGCTCAAGTTATGATATAGAACAGGCCGGTAATTAGTTTTCAGGGTGATATCGCCTTTGAAATTCGATATTGAATTTAAATTTAGCGCATATAATTGGCGCACACAAAAAGGACAAAGCAATGAAAAATGACGATCTGAAAAGCAGGGAAAATCCAAAGTCTGACAGTGTCGTGTCGCGCCGTAGCTTTATAAAATTTACAGCCGGTACTGTAGCATGTATTTCTTTAAGTCCATGGATGTTTGGATGTAATGGCGATGGTAGCGGGTCTGCCCGGGTTCCGAGCTACCCGATTGATTCTGATGTTTATACTACCCTGGATAGAACTATCAAACTTGAATCAACATCAGGGGCTATTGTGGCTAAAGATCTCAACAGGATTTCAGAATATGATCAAAATGGATATGGTTCCTGGACTTATGGTGAAGCGCTAGATTGCGAACAACGTGTCGATATCATGGGTGATTATACTCGTCCGGAAAGCAATTATCCTTCAACACTGTTAAGATTTTTTAGCATCTCCGACATCCATATCACGGATAAAGAATCGCCTTCCCAGTTGATCTATATGCAACAACTAAATCAATGCGGTTTTGAGGAAGGTGTTACGTCGGTTTATTCGCCTGTCATGATGTACACACCCCATGTGCTGGACGCAGCGATCCAGACAGTAAACGCCCTGCACCAAAAACAACCCATCGACTTCGGCATCTCTTTGGGTGATACCTGCAACAGCACCCAGTACAACGAACTCCGGTGGTATATCGATGTCCTTGACGGCCAGGTTATCAAACCCAGTTCCGGTGCTCATTTAGGCGCAGATGAAATCGACTATCAGAAACCTTTCAAAGCTGCAGGGCTTGACCCGTCAATTCCCTGGTATCAAGCCGTTGGCAATCATGATCTTTTCTGGCTTGGCTCCATCCCGCCGGACGGCAAATACGGAAATGACCCGAGCTTGCGGGAATCCTGCATCAGCGACGAAGTCCTTGCCATGTCAAATACGCTCTGCCCCGGTACAGACATATACAATGAAAATCCTGACAATACTCTATACTATATGGGCGTCATTGACGGCGCTACACCGAACGGGAAGATCATAAAATACGGTAAAGTGGACGACTTCAGCACGCCCCCCCAAGTTGTCGCCGACCAGAGCCGCTATTCACTGACCAAGACGCAGTGGGTTGAGGAGTTTTTTTACACTTCTACCCAACCGGCTGGTCATGGCTTTGATCTGGTGCCCCCGGAACAGGAACCCGGTTTTGCCTGCTATAGCTTTGTGCCAAAATCCAATATACCCATCAAGGTGATTGTCTTGGATAATACCCAGAGGGAAGACGACCAGTCCTCATCCATCCATGGGCATGGTTTTCTTGACGAAGCCCGTTGGCAATGGCTTAAAGCAGAGCTTGCAGAAGGTGATGCTCAGGAGCAACTCATGATCATCGCGGCTCACGTACCCATTGTCGTTGAAAAAACAGGTACCTTTATGGAGTGGTTTGATAATTCCGCCAACCCTGATGCACCGCAAAATGCGGTAGACCTGCCCGAATTACTTGAGGAACTTCACCGCCATCCCAATCTGCTCATGTGGATTGCCGGTCATCGTCATTTCAATACCGTCAAGGCGTTTGAATCACCTGATCCGGTCTACGCGCCTGAAAATGGTTTCTGGCAGGTGGAAACCTCATCTCTGCGTGATTTTCCCCAGCAGTTGCGCATGTTTGATATCAAGCTCAACAGTGACTACACGGTCTCTATAGTCACGACCAACGTCGACCCGGCAGCCAGAAAAGGAACGCCTGCCTGGACCTCCCGCAAGTATGCTGTCGCAGCGCAGCAGATTGTAAAAACAGAGGGGATATATCAAGCAGATAATACTACCAATTACCTTGTTGATCCAGCCACTCAAAACGTAGTCAGCAAGGACGGAAAGGTTGTTATGGATCCGAGCATTCGGCCGATGCCGACGGGCTCGTATAATGGCGAGCTGCTCAAAAAATTGAGTCCGACAATGACGGAGAAGATGCAGGTGCTGTTCCCATAAGTGTTAACTCTGAACCAGTTTAAAAACTGTCTCAAAGCTTCTCATCGCTTTCTGCTATCCGGGGACGAGGTTCGGTAATTTTCAAAAAATATTTCCTTCTGCGGTCTTATGCGGCAGCAGGACAAGGTTGGTTTCATGAGCCGGTATCCGGCAAGGAATCTGTGTCTTTGCTCTTTTAATGGGCGGACGCTCCGGCTGTCGTCTGCCGGGCAGAGATGAATTAACGGGGCCGTATCATCTTCAATCTGCAAACTCAAAAGTCGAAAAAAAACATATTTCACGAATCCAGGTTTCAATGTAAAAACTTGATATCCGTGCAAAGAGATTAATATGAAAATTGACCCGCAATTACTTTTGTCTGTCCTGGCAGGAGCCACAGTGTTTGGTTTGCTGCTCTGGAAGAAAGGGACAAGCTGTCTCCCGTGACTTATTATTTACGGTTCGCTGGGAGCGGGCATACTCACATACTATGTTTTGTCCAAGCTGTTATGAAAGGGTGGTGGCTGGTCACTGTCCTGAAGGAAAGTCCTGAGCTTCTTCTTGAGATACAGTAAAACGCCATTTGCAGTACATGTCCCGGGGGTGGGGATCAGGTGGAGCAAACACGCATTCAACTTTGATCCTGGGGTCTATTTCCCCGGCAAAACCGGAAAATTCTTTGTGATGCATGTCTTTGCATTTGTATTCGCCGTGGCCGTGCTTTTTCCGGCCTTCCTGGGCCGGGCAGGAAGCTACGCTTAATAAAAGCTGCTCGGAAGAGACGCGTTCTTTCTGATAATCAACCATCATTGTCCAGCAGAACAGATCAAAGGCCTTTAAAAATCCGTCCAGGCCAGCTTCCGTGATTTTGAAGCGTTCCTTTATTTCTCTGGCCGCCAGTTTGCCCACCTTGGCCCAGGTTTCCGCGTTGAGTTCTTCGGCAGCGGTAAGCCCGAAACGCTTTTCAGTGTAAATGAACCAGAAGGCGTCAGTCAGTCTGAGCTGCCAGAGAAGTGAATGAACCAGGTCTTTTAATTGTTCTTTGCTCAGTTTATCCAGGTTTTTCCCGTCCATGGCTTTTGTCCTTAAATTTTTATGATTTTGACCATCAAATTTTGAGCAGCAGCAATAATTAGCCTGTTCCTTTTTGCACTGTCCCTTTTTTATTGTTTAATAAAGAAACTGGCGGCCAAAATCAGGGAAATTCTGGACACTGGTTAGATTCCTGTTAATTTTACTGAAGACTTAACAGGTTGTTGAAAATCTCCCAATTGGCTTTGTCGCTACAAATTTTTTAGGTTTGGGGTCGGACCTAATCAAGTTAATTCCGCTAATAATGCAAAAATTACTCTACATTCTTGTTATGTAAGTCGTTTCCAGTTAAAAATCAGTTTATTTCTTCACCATGGCGCCTGATTTCTTCCGCCAAGTTGCCGTCAGTAAAAAATGTTTCCCGATTAAAAGGCATAGGTTCAATGTTTATATTAATTTTTCTGCGAAAAGGAACGATTTTGCGTCGATCATAAAACCTGTCTCCGCTAAAAGATTCTGATATCAATGCGACGTCAATATCGCTATCTTCTCTTACTCCTCCTCTGACCCATGAACCAAAAAGATAAGTTTTTTGCACATTTATACCATGCCTGTTAAGTTCTTCAACATAATTTTTTATATCTCTTATTATTTCATCCTTTGAAGTAGCCATATTCTCATTTCCTCGATTTTACTAAGGTAATTTACAGTAAATTCGTATGTACACCTTTTATAAAAAGAAAACTTTTCATCAGGATATCTAGCTTCCAGGTTGAAGTCAGTCACTATTTCCAGCAATTCGATTTGTTCTTCAGAAAGTTGCACCCCGATCTTTTCTGCCAAATATATCAATCGGTGCGTTAAAGGCGGATTTTTAGAACAAGTCTGTACATAATATGCCTTCAATATTTTTTCTAAAGTTAAATGACCAAAAAATAAAGCATATGTATAATCATTTTTCTCCAAGAGATGCCCTGCAACCTCCCAGTCCCTTTCTGCAGAGACAATCCAATAATTAATTTTATCTCCTTCAGCCATTTTTACGCGTCCAATATCTCATATAGGCAAAAATTAACTAAACTTAATTGTTTTTACCGCATTTGAATTAACTGATCAAGCATCCTTTTGGGCATGTTTCTTCAGTCCCCCAGCCTCTTCATGGAATAAACTCCATCAACCCCGCCCAGGCGGGTAAATCGCCGTTCATCCTTGGAATCAAGCAGATGCTTGAAGCGATCGAACGTATCCTGGACAAAGGCCTTGCC
>JBNJHA010000112.1:0-5035 GCA_051748085.1 Thermodesulfobacteriota bacterium | reverse complement strand
TTTTTACGAACTAAACTTTTCGACCTGCGGTTTGCAGCAAAAGCATGCAAAAAATCCAGAAAAAATTTTCTGCGCAGTGAACGGATACAATGCAAAAAAAATATATATACTGAGGACGATTATCTGCCGGGTTTAGTTTCTTGCCGCCATGAGTCCAGAAAAGCCCCGAAAGCCTGAGTATCCAATGCATTAAAATTATATACACTCTCATATCTGATTTAAAAGGGGACCGTCTTTGGATGGAAACTCCATTATCCGCTAAAGCCTGGGCACTTCTCCGGCTATTTCCGCAACCAGGGATATCTCCCCCTGCGCATCCCGGCTGACAACTATAGTAAAACCGTCAAAATATCTCTCACTGCCATCCTCGTATTTTACAGTGCTTTTATTGGGTATGGTTTTTCCGGTTTTGAAAGTCTTCAAAGTATGGCACCCGTCGCAGGGACTGTCATTATCCATATACAATTTATGGCATTTATGTCCTGCCGGATCAATTCCAGCCACCTCAGCCGCCTTTTTATTCGCCCAGGTGATGTTTAGATCCCGGTCAAGAATAATCACAACCTGGGATAATTCACCGACAATTGCTTCAAAATCTATTTTCTTGTCCATTGGTTGTCTCCATTTTCAAAATCCGAGCGGTTTTTTGATTTCCATTGTAACTATTTATCATCCTGAATTAAAAACCGGTTCGTCTCAAGATTCTGTGCACCACATTTCATATTGTTGGGATTTCTTTCTTCGGGATCGAAATCGCTAGCGGGATCGGAATCGGCTCCATAAGCCGAAGATTCCTCCCGCACCGAATGACATAGTCTTTCGATTTCGATAGCGATCCCGATTTCAATTTGGATTTGGATTATCCCAACGCTTAGGCAACTCAACGATTTTCAATAAAAACATTTAATCTCAGCGTATTAATTCTTACTTGCAGGTTCCTGACAACAAAATTTTTTAAATTAATCCTTTGACTGCCATAAGGCAATCAGAAAAAAAGACAAAAAAATGGTTGACGAAATTTTAATGTTTATCTAGTTAAGCTTTCTCGCTTGCGGGGGAAAGAATCAAAAACCTTTTTCTTGACAACAAAGCCGTTAGTATATACAAACCGCACTTCTTGCTGGGGGTTCGTCTAGCGGCAGGACGCCGGGTTCTGGCCCCGGTAACAAAGGTTCGAATCCTTTACCCCCAGCCAGTTTACATATTGCGTCCCCATCGTCTAGCCTGGTCCAGGACACTGGCCTTTCACGCCAGCGACAGGGGTTCAAATCCCCTTGGGGACGCCAATATATTTACCTGCGCTTTCCACCTCCTCTTTAAACCATCTCAAGACTTATGCCAAAGACCTGAAAAGGATGCGGCAATATGAACTATCCCCGCTTTATGATATCTAAAACATTCTTCACACTTTTATTGACCATAACCTTCTGCCTCATTGCCGCTTGCGGATTTACGGCTGAAAAGCATGGCTTCCAACGAAGCATTCCGGATAAAAAGCTTATAGTGAAAAAAGCGGCGAAGATTGATTCCGGCAGATATCCGGACGCGGATACGGCCATGATTCACCGGGAGCGATTCATCCGTTATGATCGACAGGGCCTTTATAATAAATGGGACGAAACATATATAAAGGCACTTAGCGAATCCGGCAGAAAAGAACTCAAAAACATATCCTCCACCTTTACCATTCCATATAGTACCACCAGATTCACCACGGCGGAAATCATCAAGCCCGACGGCACGACAAGGCCGGTGAATATAGAAAAAAACTCAAGGACAATGGTTGAGCGCTCCCAGATGTCCGCCAACATTTACAATCCGGACAAACGCGTCCTTAAACTCAATATTCCGGAAATAGAAGTCGGAGACGTCCTGCACTGCGTAATCCATGACCGCTACGACAAGATCAGAACACCGGAAACTTTCAGCGACACAATATTTTTTGAAAAATTTTATCCGATAGTTTTCAGCCGGACAACGCTAGTCGCCCCTGAGACACTTCCTCTGGAACATATTGCCGTTCTGAATAAATCCGGAAAAACTCTTGCTTATCAACAGGATAAAAAAAACAAACAAATCCGGTATCAATGGACAGCAGAAAATGTACCTCAGGCGCATCCTGAACCGGATATGCCCCCTTTTTATAATGTCGCCCAGAAAGTACTGGTCAGCACGATTTCTGATTGGGAATGGGTTTCCAGATGGTATTGGAATCTGTGTGAACCGAACCTCGAAAAAATATCTCCGCAAATGCGGAAAAAAGTTAAGGACCTGACTGCGGGTCTCGAATCCGAACAGGAAAAAATCCGGGCGATTTTCAACTGGGTATCGCAAAAAATAAGATACCTGGGTCTTACCGTTGAAAAAAACGCTCCGGGTTATGAACCGCATCCGGTGAGCATGACCTTTGAAAACCGTGCCGGTGTATGCCGGGACAAGGCCGCCCTGCTGGCCTCCATGCTCAGAATCGCCGGCTTCAGGGCTTATCCCGCGTTGATTATGAACGGGCCGAAAAAAAATCCCGAAGTTCCGACGCCTTTTTTCAACCATGCCGTAACCGCGGTCAAAAAGCCGGATGGATCCTACCTGCTCATGGATTCAACGGACGAGAGCACCGTCAGGATGTTTCCCGCCTACTTGAACAACCAGAGTTATCTCGTTGCCTCTCCGGAAGGTGAGAAATTAAGAACATCGCCCATTATTGCGGCTGAAAAAAACATGATGCTCGTCACCACGAACGCCACACTTAACTCTTCGGGAAACATAACGGGCAGAACAAAACTTGATTTCAAAGGACTGAACGACAATATATACCGTGGACAAATGGCCAGAATGGAAAAGCAGGAAAGAATGAACTTCCTGGAATCAGGCATCCGGGAACACCTGTCTTCCGCGGTGATCAAACATTGCAGCATAGAGCCGGAAAACATGCTCAACGTATCAAAACCGCTTCAAGCCGAAATCGCCTATAGCGCATCCGATTTTATACTTAATTCCAATGCCTCGAGCATCTTCAGTTTGCCGCAAACAGGCCGGTCATTCGGGGTCGCTCATCTCCTGCTCAAAAAAACGGAACTTCTTAAAAGAAAATATCCTCTGTACGTCAGATATGCCTGTGGCATCAGAGAGAATATTTCCATGACCGTGCCCGGCGAATTTTCAGATTCCATTCGCCTCCCGCGAAACCAAAGCGCATCCGGACCTGGATTTGAATGGGAACGCAAGTATACTCTAAACGGAAACGAGATAAACTTCCAAAACATCCTTAAATTCAAAAAGCCGCGGTATTCTCCGGCTGAATATCAAAAACTGTTGGCTGTACTTGCTAAAATTGAAGTCGCGAACAGGCAGAAAATAGTGGCCAAACATCCATCCTCAATTAAAGACCAGACTGAGTGGTATGAAAATTATTCTCCGGATTCCGTATTGCTTGAACGCAGCACCAGGCTCGATTTAAAAGACCAGCACAGCTGGACCGAAAAACAAACTGTCAAAAGAAAAATTCTGACCTATGCCGGGAAAAAAGACAAAAGCGAATTAAAAATCGACTTCAATCCGGCCTGGGAACAGGTAGAAGTAAAAAATATCCAGGTAACCTCCCCAAGCGGGACCACCCACAAAATTGATTCCAGTCAAAAGAACATAATGGATGCCGGGTGGGCAGGAAACGCTCCGCGATATCCAGCCGAAAAAACACTGGTCGTAAGTTTCCCCGGAGTCGAAATCGGAAGCGTACTCGAGTACACCATTTTCAGAAACAAGATACGACAACCGTGCTTCAGTCCGTGTGCCATTCTGCAAGGCAATGAACCCATCATTTTTCAGGAAATAATCATAAACGCGCCCCGAGGACTGGATCTGAATCTCAAATTTTCTGCCACCGGGTTCGGACTGCAACGCAAATGGTGGAGAGAACCTGAAAACAAGGCCAAACTGAAAACCGTTTCCAGGGGAAAAAGACTGGAATACAGGATAGTAAAAAAGTTTGCCCCGCCTGTGCCGCGGGAAAGGGATATTCCGCCCGCCTTCACCTTCTGTCCAACATTGGCCGGAAGTTCTGTCACCTGGAATGAACTGGGCAAAAAATTTGATAATGCCGTTCAGCCCAAACTGAAGATGGAAGCAGATAGCGAGAAAAAATTCAAAAAAATCAATGCAATCTTCAGCAAAATCAATGCTCGCGATCAGCTAATAGCGGCCATAAGAGACTTCGTGGCCGAAAATATCAATACCGTCGGTCCGGCATTCAACAAGCTTCCCCTGTCTACACTTTCATCTCCGCTTACAACTCTTAAGGACGGTTATGGGCATAGTGCGGACAAAGCCCTGGTTCTCTACAAACTGCTTCAGCTAAACGGATTCAAACCCGAATTCGTGCTTAAATCAAATCTTCCCGGTGCATCGGAATTACGGGACATTCTGCATAAAAGCGTCAATTTTAAATGGTTCGACGAAATCCTGGTTATGGTCAGAAACTCAGCCGGGGAAAAAATATTCTTAAACGATACCAATCAGTATGCCCACCTGGGGACAACCGCCGGCAATAAAAGACCCGCTCTTTTTCCAAAAACAGGCAAAATATCGACCATCTCTATCTCCGACAACTATCTCAAAACCGCTCTCGACATCCGGTATCGCATTAAGCTGGATAACAGCGGCAATGCCGTAGTTAAAGCATCAAAAACATACTATGGTATGGATTTTGCGAGTTTAAACGAGCATTTTAATTCCGTCTCGCCTGAAAAAAAAGAACAGTACATCCAGAAAAGAATCAGCAAATTCAGCCGAACAGCCGAACTTCGCGGAGAATACAAAATCGATTTTGATTCATACCCGGGCAAAGAACACTTTGAACTCTTTGTAAAAAATCTGGGTGTGCGGCGCGGGGATTTAATGCTTATCGATATCCCCGGACTCATAAAAAAAATCAGTGGAGCGGGAAACGATTACCGGGAGTTGCCTCTGTTGCGGGAGGAATTAAACCGCAAAAAAGTCAATATTTCTATTGAATTGCCCGACGGATTCGGACATATTG
>JBNJHA010000111.1:0-5098 GCA_051748085.1 Thermodesulfobacteriota bacterium | reverse complement strand
TCGGCCTGGACGGACTTCCGTACAGTCTGGCTGAAAAACTGGGCGAAAAGGGAACATGCCCGAACATCCATTCTCTACTGCAATCCGGGAACGCCCATCCCATGTACGCGGAACTCCCGGAACTCTCCCCGGTAAACTGGACATCCTTTTATACCGCAGCCGGTCCGGAAAAACACGGCATATTCGGTTTCACCCGCCTGGATCCGAAGACTTATGCCACCGAAATTGCCGACTTCAGCCAGGTCCAAGCCGAAACCATCTTTGACCGTTTGGGGGAAAACGGGCTTTACAGCAAAGTTGTAAATCTGCCCAACACCTACCCGGCCCGGCCCATAAACGGAATCCTTGTCTCCGGATTCGTGGCCCCGGAACTGGACAGGGCGGTATATCCTCCCCCGCTGGTGAACATACTGCGCGGGAAAGGCTACCGCCTGGAAGCGGATACCGTCTCCGGGAGCCGGGATCACGAATTTCTGCTAAGAGAAATAAGCTCCACTCTGGACAGCCGCATGCTGGCCCTGGACCTGCTGTGGCCGGATCTGTCCTGGGATCTCTTTGTCCTGGTCCTCACCGAGACCGACCGTTTATTTCATTTCCTGTATCCGGCCCTGGAGGAGGAAACCCACCCCCTGCACCTGGATTGTCTGGAGTTCATGAAAAAATGGGACCAGGCCGTGGGCGAGGTTCTGGAGCGCTATCAAGCCCTTCCCGATCCCAAGCGGCTTATCGTCCTGGCTGACCACGGGTTTACCCGCCTTAAACAGGAAGTGGCCCTGAATACCTGGCTTAAAACGGAAGGTTTTCTAAATTTTGAGTCCCGGCCCGAAAACGAACTGGACGCTCGAAGCATATCCCCGGAAACCAAGGCCTTCTGCCTGGACCCGGGACGGATTTTTATCCACGACTGCGCAAGATTTGCCCGCGGCCGGGTGCAAAACGCGGATAGACAGGAGATCGCCCGGGAAATCAAAACCGGACTTGAGCAGCTCACCTGGAAAGGGGAAAGGGTTATATCCGCAATATATCCCGGAAGTGAACTCTACCCCGGCGCCCAAGGCCCGCATGTCCCGGACCTGATTTGTGTTCCCGCCCCGGGTTTTGAACTCAAGGGTAAATTTGACCGCCGGGAAATATTCGGGCTATTCAAGCGCAGCGGCTGCCACACCGCGGACAACACTTTTTTTTACGACTCTCTTGGAACCCGGGCCGAAAAAACCCGGGACGCCGGACAGGCAATCCTGGACTATTTTTATCCGTCCGGCATCATCCATTAAAAAATTCTAATTTTAGGCAAAAAAATTATGCGGCTTGATTATAAAAAGCATCTGAACCAGTCCCAGCATGAAGCGGTAACAGCCGAAGACGGTCCCATGCTGGTCATTGCCGGGGCCGGAAGCGGCAAAACCCGAACCGTGGTCTTTCGCATGGCCTATCTGGTGGAAAAAGGAGTAAATCCGGGTCATATCCTCCTTCTAACCTTTACCCGCAAAGCGGCCCAGGAAATGAAAAACCGGGCCGAGGAACTCCTGCAGCAACAATTATCCGCCTTAAGTGGAGGGACGTTTCACAGCTTCGCCTTTTCCATTCTGCGCAAATACGCCTCTGTCCTCGGCTATCCGCGCGGAGTGACTATTATGGACAGCGCCGACTCCTCGGAGGCCATACAAAGCGTAAAGAATGAACTCGGTATCGGTAAAAAAGATCGTTCCTTTCCCAGAAAAAAAACCATCATGGGCTTTATCAGCAGGTCCAGGAACAAAGAAATCAGCATCCAGGACGTTTTGGAAGGCGACGCTTTCCATCAGCGGATTTATGCCGAAGACATAGAAAAAATCGCTTCCGCTTACGCCGAATATAAAAAAAATCATGCCCTGCTCGATTATGACGACCTTCTTTTCGAACTTGAACGTCTTTTACGGGAAAATCCAGACATTCTGGATTTTTTGCAAACCACCCACAAATATATAATGGTCGATGAATACCAGGACACCAACCGGGTCCAGGCCCGGCTGGTCAAATTGCTGGCCGGATCAAGAGGCAACGTGATGGCCGTGGGCGACGACGCCCAGTCCATTTACGGTTTCCGGGGGGCAAATGTACGCAATATCCTGGATTTCCGGGAACAATTTCCCGGCACCCGGGTCATAAAGCTGGAGCAGAATTATCGTTCCTGCCAGCCCATACTTTTCCTGACCAATAAAATTCTGGAAAAGGCCGCGGAAAAATATTCCAAAAATCTTTTTTCCGAACGGGACGACGGTCCGATGCCCGATCTGATCAAAGCCATAAACGACATGACTCAGGCCAAAGTGGTCATGGCCAAAATCGCCGAACTCAGCGTTCAGTACCCGCTGCACGAAATAGCCGTTCTTTTCCGGGCCGGATACCAATCCTACGCTTTGGAAATGGAAATGCAAAAAGCCGGAATTCCTTTTCAAAAATACGGAGGGATGAAATTTTCCGAGGCCGCGCACATAAAAGATATCCTCGCTTTTTTGCGGATTATCGCCAACCCCTCGGATCTTCCGGCCTGGACCCGCGCCCTGTCAAATGTTCAGGGGATCGGTCCCAAATCCTGCCAGAAAATATATTCCTGCTTCATGCGCGCGGAAATGGATTTGATAAAAAAAATGCGGAGCAAAAATAAGGAACTGGACAAGATCATAACCGCTCTGGACGAACTTCGGCACAAACAGGACAAACCAAAAGAAATATTGAAAAGCGTTATCGAGCTTTATCAGCCCATGCTGGAAAACAAATTTCCGGACGACTATCCCAAAAGGCAGATGGGGATCCAGGAAATGTTGAATATCGCTTCCGGGTACGACAATCTGGATCTGTTTCTGGCGGACATGTCCCTGGAAGTCCCGGAAAAAGGACAGCAGGGACCGGTCAGGGATGAACTGATTCTATCCACCGTGCATTCGGCCAAGGGACTGGAATGGTCGGCCGTGCTTCTGATCGACCTGGTGGAGGAAAGGTTTCCGTCCCGGCACGCGGTGGCCAAACCGGAGGCAATGGAGGAGGAGCGACGGCTTATGTATGTGGCCTGCACCCGGGCCCGGGATTATCTGGGGCTCTATGTCCCGGAAAGCATCTACAGCCGTTATCAGGGCACTTCCATCCCGGCCATGCCCAGCCCGTTTATCCAGGAACTCCCGGCACAGGCCTACAAGGAATGGAATGAAACGTACGCGGGAGGCCTTAAGGCAAAGGAAAAAAAGACAGAGAAAAACAAGCGGCAAAAGACGGCTGAGAACAAGACCGGACAATTCTGCAACCATAAAATATTCGGCCGGGGACAGGTTATCGGACACATTCCGCCCAACAAATATAAAGTCAACTTTCCGGGTCACGGCCTGAAGATGGTTATCAGCGACTATCTGGAAATGGAAGACTTGTGAGGCAGATTATGATTACAAGCGAAAAAGATTTTCTGATCCTCCTGGATCAAATTTTCCCCAGAAAAGGTCCCGATCTGCTGCTTGGCAGGGGTGACGACTGCGCGGTATTGCCTTCCGGGCATGAAATGTGCCTGACAACAGACACTCTGCATGAAAATGTCCATTTCCGCACCGTTTATTTCCCTCCGGAAGCCATCGGACACAAGGCCCTGGCCGTGAACATAAGCGATCTGGCCGCGATGGGCTGCACACCTTCGGGGTTCCTGCTTTCCCTGGTCTTGCCCCGGGGCCGGGAGGATTGCGACACTCAATTTTATACCCGCATGCTGAATGCCATGGCTAAACTGGCCCAAAAACACGAAATGACGCTTGCCGGTGGCAACCTGTGCAGAGGATCGCATCTCGGCTTGACCATAACCGCCTGGGGAAAACCCGGTAAAAGCATTCTATGCCGCCAGGCGCGACCCGGGGACTTGATTTTTTTGATAGGCGAAATTGGATTGGCCAGGCTGGGGTTGGAAATTCTGGAAAACAGCCCGAAAAAGAAACACGAATATCCAGAGGCGGTCAAAAGTCTTCTGTATCCAGAAGCATTGGTCTTTCCAGGCCAAGTGTTGGCTGAATTTTCAGATATTCGGGGGCTTATGGATATCTCGGACGGACTTGTCTCCGACCTTCCCCGCCTGGTCGGACCGGATTTTGGAGCGAACATCAAATCCGATTTAAAAATCCACCCGGAAATTCAAAAATTCCATGCATGGGACAGACAAAAGACTATACCCCACGTTTTATTCGGAGGCGAGGATTACGCTTTACTGGGCTCGATTTCACCGCAAAACCGTGTTCGGCTCCTGCAAAAAATTCCGGAGACCGCTATTATCGGCCAGGTAACCCCGGAACCGGGACTGTTTTTGGACAATGCACCCTTGCGCTTACAAGGATATGATCACATTCAAAAGGAGACGGAGCATGGACAATAAACGCCTGAATCCGGTCGGAACAGCGCATACCTGCTACAAAGAGCTCAAGGACTGCCCCCGGCAGGGCGGCAGTAAATGCCCGGAGGCACAAATAGAAATTAAGCCTGAATACAAGGAAGCGATGTCCCGCATGTATGTCGGGCAAAAAATAATTGTCATCACCTGGCTGGACCGGGCCGACCGCAATACGCTTCAATGCCGGCCGCGCGGTGACGCGAATGCGCCGATCCACGGCATTTTCTGCACCCGCTCTCCAAACCGGCCGAATCCGATCGGACTGCATCCATGCCGAATCCTGAAAATAAAAGGGAATATGCTTGGAATCGATCCCCTGGAGGTCCTGGATAAGACCCCTGTATTGGATATAAAGCCCGAAGTTCGGCCGGAAGCGGATGAACAGGCTTTGGGGCTGTATTTTCCGGACAACCTGGTCCAGGATTTAATAGATGCCGGAGGGCGTCTGTGGCAGCGCCGACTTTTAAGCGGATTCAACGGCAATTTGAGCATACGTTTGCAAGATCGCATACTCATAACCCGTTCCGGAGCACAAAAAGGACATCTAAAGGCGCAGGATCTGGTGGTAATGGAGGTAGATTCCGGCAACGTCATCGCCGGTGTACGGCCTTCATCCGAAGCCGGGATGCATCTCGAAATCTACCGCCGTCAAAAAGAAGCACAAGCTATAGTTCATACCCATCCGCCGCATTTACTGGC
>JBNJHA010000110.1:0-5275 GCA_051748085.1 Thermodesulfobacteriota bacterium | reverse complement strand
TTCCCAGGGAAGATCCAATTACATACCAAATAGTCTGCAAATGGATGACGCTTCCCGGTTTATAATTGTTACCGGTCCAAACATGGCCGGTAAATCCACGATACTGCGCCAGACGGCTATTATCGTCATCATGGCCCAGATGGGCTCATTCGTCCCCGCGCAAAAAGCGAATATAGGAATATGTGATCGGGTTTTCTCCCGGGTCGGAGCCTCGGATAATCTGGCTATGGGACAAAGCACGTTTATGGTCGAAATGACGGAAACGGCCAGAATTCTGCGCCAGGCAAGCAAGAAAAGCCTGATCATTCTGGATGAAATCGGCCGCGGAACGAGTACTTTTGATGGACTGTCCCTGGCCTGGGCGGTAGCCGAGGATCTGGCCGCCAGATACGGCGGGATCAGAACCTTATTTGCCACGCATTATCATGAGTTAACTTCTTTGGCTGAAAAAATGCCTTCTATCCGCAATTTTAATGTGGCCGTAAAGGAATGGAAGGGAAATATTGTTTTTCTGCGGCGCATGGTTCCCGGTCCGACTGACAAAAGCTATGGAATAGAAGTGGCCAAGCTTGCCGGTGTGCCCAATCCCGTGGTCAAAAGAGCGCGTGGCATATTGGATGAGCTGGAAAAAAAATCCAAACAGACAGGTAAATGGACCAGAAAAAAAGATATTCCGGTCATGTTCCCAGGCTTAGAGAGACAAAAATCATCCGAACCGAATCAAAAAAATATCATTCCGGAAAAATTAAAAGAATTAAATCTGGACGAATTAACGCCCATTGATGCACTGCAGATTTTGTATAAATGGAAAAAAGAATATGTTTAAAAAAATTACCTTCTTCTTTATTTTATTGTCCCTGCTGAGCTCTTTGGGTTGCGGCAAAAAGCAATGGCCGGAGCCCAATGTTGCCGAGGAAACCTTCAGTATAAAATATGTGGATTGCACACGCACGGAAAATTGTTGGCGGATTAAAGCCCAAATTTCCGGCGCGGTGAACAACCTGTCACATATAAGTCTGCAAGCCCAGGAAATAGGTGAAGATTTTGACTGTCCCGCCTGTCCGTTCCGGGTCAGTCATTCTTTTGATTTTTCTTTGAATGATCCGCAGATTGAACTCGAAAATAATAACCTGCATCTTCAGGTCTGCAAGTTGGACAGTAAAAAACAGTATCGTTTTAAACTGATTGGCAGCAATATTTATTCAAAAATTCAGGATGTAGAATCACGTGTTTTTAATCCTGAAAACCAATAAAGGAGTATAAATGCATTATTTTGAATACAAGCACAAGGAATTATACGCGGAAGACATTCCGGTCCGCAAATTGGTTGAGGAATATGACACCCCGCTCTATATCTATTCGGCTCAAACCCTGAAGCGTCATTTCAAAGCTTTTGATTCGGCCTTTTCCGGCATAGATCATTTGACCTGTTATTCGGCCAAGGCCAATTCAAATCTGTGTGTCCTCAAATTGCTCGGTAAATTGGGGGCTGGAGCGGATATAGTTTCCGGGGGAGAATTGTTCCGGGCGTTAAAGGCGGGAATTGAACCGCAAAAAATAGTCTACTCCGGAGTCGGCAAACGCGAAAATGAAATCCAGGAAGCATTGCTGGCCGATATCCTTATGTTTAACGTCGAATCCGCCCAGGAACTGGAAAAAATAAATAAAGTCGCCGCTGACCTGGATCGTAAGGCCAGAATAAGTCTGCGTATAAATCCGGATGTGGATCCGAAGACCCATCCATATATTTCAACCGGACTTAAAAAAAACAAATTCGGAATAGGCATGGAGCAGGCCCTGGATATATATAAACAGGCCAGGGACCTTGAATTTATAGAACCGGTGGGCATTGATTGCCATATCGGTTCACAATTGACCTCAATTTCTCCTTTTATGGAGGCCCTGGACAGGATTAAATCCTTTTACGCCCAGCTGAAAGATCTGGGAATCGACATAAAATATTTGGATCTTGGCGGTGGATTGGGCATAACCTATGATGAAGAACAGCCGCCCCATCCGGCTGAACTCGGCGCGGCCCTGACCAAAAGCCTCGCGGATACGGATCTGAAACTTATACTGGAGCCGGGTCGGGTTATTTCAGGCAATGCCGGCATTTTAGTTACCCGGGTATTGTATACCAAAAAAACAGAACTCAAAAATTTTGCCATAGTTGATGCCGGGATGAACGATCTTATCCGCCCTTCTCTGTATCAGGCTTATCACCGTATTGCTCCGGTCGATGAAAAACATGGAAAGGAACAAATTATTGATGTTGTTGGCCCTATTTGTGAATCCAGCGACTTTCTGGCCCAGGACCGGAATATGCCCGAAATTAATCCCGATGATCTGCTGGCGGTCTTTTCCGCCGGAGCTTATGGCTTTGGCATGGCTTCACAATACAATTCCAGGGCCCGGGCGGCTGAAATACTTGTGGACGGCGATAATCTGACCGTGGCCCGGCGCAGGGAAATGTACATTGATTTGGTCGGGCTTGAGGATGCCTGTTTCTAGTCAGTTTCCATCCGGAAATATCCCTTTTTAGTTTTTTGAAATAATTCTCTGACTAAATATCAAGAGTTTTAATTTTCAAAAAAATCTATCCTAAACAGATACAAAAATCCTTCTTTTTCGGGGAACCCATGAAATTAAATGAACATATGAGCAAAAGGCTTTTTTCCCGGGCGGACATTCCGGTTCCGCCCGGTTTTTTATATTCAGGAGAGCCTGATTTCGACCCGTCGGGCGTGGAATTCGACTTGCCCTGGGTGGTAAAGGCCCAGGTGCTTTGTGGAGGCCGGGGCAAGTCCGGAGGAATCAGTGTGGTGAAAACTATTGCCGACTTCAAAAAAGAAGCTGAGAAAATCCTGAATCGGAAAATAAAGGACGAACCGGTTCCGTTCGTCCGGGTGGAAAAAGCCGCGTTTATTGAACGCGAAATTTATGTTTCTTTTTCCATAAACAGGCAAAGACAGGCCGCTGTTCTGACCGTGGGCCGTCAGGGCGGTGTTGAAATCGAGAATTCAGGCGAAGCCAATCTGCTTTTTCTGCAATTAGACCCGTGCCTTGGACTCGTGCCCCATCACATCCGTCAGGCCTTTTTTCATTTGGGTCTACCCCGGGAACTATTCAAGGCATGGTCCAGAATCTGCTCCAATCTATATGCGACTTTTTATCGAAATCACCTGCTCTTGGCGGAAATAAATCCTCTGGTTGTGGATGACCGGAAAAACTTTATCGCAGTGGACGGCAAAGTTGAAATCGACGACAACCATTTCGTCCTCACTCCCGCGTTGAATGAATACTTTGTCCCGGAACACATTGATCCGACTGAATTAAAGGCGATACAGGCCGGGCTTAATTTCCACAAGCTGGACGGCTTTATCGGTCTGATGGTCAACGGTGCCGGACTGGCAATGGCCACAATGGATCTTCTCAATTTTTCCGGCCTTCCGGCGGCCAATTTCCTGGATATGGGCGGAGCCGCCTCCGAGGAAAAAATGTCCAAGGCCCTGGATATCCTTTGCGAGGATGAAAAAGTCGCGGTACTGTTCATAAATATTTTCGGGGGCATTCTTTCCTGCGCCAAAGTAGCCCGGGCAATGCGGACTGTCCTGGGAAAAAATCCGTTGCAAAAGCCCCTGATAGTCCGCTTTTCCGGATTCGAGGCCAGCGAGGCCCGGGAAATGATAAAAAATTTGAACCGGGAACGAATATCATTGGCCGAAGATTTAAATCACGCCCTTGCTTTGATGAGTGAATACAAAATCGCGGACAACGCCAAAATATTCGAACGGCCCGATTTTTCCGTCCCTGAATATTCCCGGACAAAAACAACCCGGGAATCGACCTCGGCGCTCATGCCGGAAAACTGCCGCGTACTCATCCAGGGAATAACCGGCCGGGAAGGCATGCTGCATACACGGCAAATGCTTGATTACGGGACGAATGTTGTAGTCGGGGTAACTCCGTTTAAAAAAGGGGAAGATGTTTTAGGCGTGCCGGTCTACAATACAGTTAAGGAAGCCCGGAAAAACCATGGCATTGACGCCTCCATAATTTTTGTTCCGGCTGGATTCGCGGCGGATGCGATCCTGGAGGCCGTGGATGCGGGCATAAAATGGATTGTCTGCATAACCGAGGGGCTGCCGCAACAGGACATGCTGCGGGTAAAGCAAAAGCTCGCCCGAAGCGGTTCCCGTCTTATCGGCCCCAATACTCCGGGCCTGATTATTCCCGGAAAAACAAAAATAGGAATAATGCCCGGAGATATTTTCACTCCCGGGCCGGTGGCCGTGCTTTCCAGAAGCGGAACGCTTACCTATGAGAGCGTCTACCGGCTCACCCGGTCCGGAATAGGTCAATCAGCATGCGTTGGAATCGGCGGGGATCCTTTTGTAGGTTCTTCATTCAAGGATATCGCGTGTTTTCTCCTGCGTGATCCGGCGACAAAAGCTTTGCTCGTTCTCGGAGAAATCGGGGGAAACGCCGAGGAGGAACTTGGATACTTTTTACAGGAAAACGGATTCAACCGCCCTCTTTTCGGATTTATTGCCGGACAGACCGCCCCTCCGGGAAAGAGACTGGGGCATGCCGGAGCTATTCTTGAAAATAATTCCGGCATCCGTAAAAAACTACGGACAATGCACGAAACCGGTTACGCTATCTGCCCGGATTTGACCTCGATAAGCGAGCGCATCGGACGCATTTTGGTTTGATATGATGGGCCTCTTGAATATAAAAAACTAATTATTCCGGTTGCTCCACCTGGTGGGCTGCTCATTCTTCGCGCCAGTGATCCTTTGCGATAAAAAATGAAAATATCTATATGCTTGAAATTAAATGCGTATATATCGGCAAGCTGAAACAGGATTTTACAATTCGGGGCTGTGAGCATTATCGCAAGAAAATTTCCGGATTTTATCCCCTGCGGGAAACCGAAATCAAGGATCAGTCCTGTCGGGATAAAAAACAGAAAATTTCTCGGGAGGCAAAGGAGCTACTTTCCAGGATAGAAAAAAAAGACTTTTTGATCCTTTTGTCCGAACACGGCAAAAGCCTGGATACCGAAAAATTCGCGTCCCGGTTTTCCAGCTGGCTCGAAATGCCAGGACGCCGGCCCTGTTTCGCGGTTGCCGGGCCTTACGGCGTTGATCAGCAATTAATACAACAAGCCGATTTTCTGCTTTCCCTGAGCCCTCTCACCTTCCCCCATGAACTGGCCCGGGTCATGCTCCTGGAACAAATATTCCGGGCGGCGACCATTATTCGTAATTTT
>JBNJHA010000109.1:3832-5276 GCA_051748085.1 Thermodesulfobacteriota bacterium | reverse complement strand
AAGCTTTTATACCGTGCGGCGATGGAGGATCAAAGCGCGGAGATCAGCGACGAAGACGAGGCGAGCATAAAGGTGGCTTCCTATTTGAGCATATCTCCGGACAGGAAAGGTAAAAAGGCCCGGAATATAATAAACGCAAGCCGTGATTTCATCCTGCGCGGTTTCGTAGGCTACCTGGCTTCGGACACGCTGGTCGTCAGTCTCCCGGCTGGTTTGTACGCCGATCCGGAGATACGAAAGGAGCTGGAAGAAACAAGAAATGAAGGGGTGCGGGTCGCAATTGTCGTTGACAGGGAGTTTAAATACCTGAACCGGTTCATTGACCAGGCGGATATTGTCGAGATTCCGGTCACGGCTTTGGGAAAACTCGATCCGGGTGCATGTCCAACCGGGTCGGCCGGGAAACCGATGTTTCTAGTAACCAGAATTGAAACCTGGGAAGAAGCTTGCCGGGCACTTGACGGCGGAGCCGATCTGCTTCAGGGGTTTTATTTTTGCAGTCCGGCCAATTATTCCCGGGGACCGATGCCGCCGACATTGACCAACGGTTTGCGGGTGCTGCAAATTCTTGAATCCGAAAAGCAGGACATCGGGGAGTTGACCCGGGCCGTGGAGTCCGATCCCGGGCTGTCGTTAAAGCTCATCTCCTTTGTGAATTCGGCCGCTTTTTCCCTGCTGCGCGAGGTCGATTCAGTCCGTCACGCCATTGCTCTTGTCGGATGGAAAAGGCTCAAAAACTGGCTGCATCTAATGGTCGTGGTTGATTGCCTGCCCTCGGACAAGACCCGTGAGCTGGCATATTGCAGCGCCATGCGGGGCAAGTTCCTGGAGCTTCTGGCCCTGTATTCCGGACGGCATGATCTGGCCGACAGTCTTTATCTGACCGGGCTCTTTTCTCTTCTGGATGTCATGCTGGAAAGGAGTTTCGGGGATATTTTCAAGGAATTGGCCATGGATAGCCGGATAAAGGAAGCCCTGGCCGAGGAAAGCGGGGAAATCAGGCCCTGGCTGGAATTGGCCATTCAACTGGATTCGGAAAACTGGCTTTTGATTGACTCCCTGGCAATGGATCTGGGCCTGGATCTGTTGACGATCAGCAGGTGCAGGTTGGAGTCCCTGGAGTGGGTGAACCGGTTCGTGCCCGATATGCAGGGATGACACAATCCGGATAAGAGGAGGAGAGGGCGATGAATTTAATATGTTCCGGCAAAAAAAAGAAAATCGCGGGGTTTTTGGTTTTGTTCCTGCTTTTTTCATGCGTATTTTTTCTTTTTGCCTGCGGAGAAAGGAATAAAATTCTGGTCGGTTTTTCCGGACCGTTAACCGGAAAGTATTCCGATCTCGGAGTGCAGGGAAGAAACGGAGTTACTTTGGCCATTGAGGAGATAAACGCTCAGGGCGGGCTGAACGGCCGGAAACTGGAGCTGATACCCAAAGACGACTG
>JBNJHA010000109.1:0-3732 GCA_051748085.1 Thermodesulfobacteriota bacterium | reverse complement strand
GATTTTGAAAAAAGATTCGGAAGAAAGCCTTCTTTCGCCTCCATACAGGGATACAATTCGGTCAGACTCCTTTTCGAGGCACTGAAAAAAACGGGTGGAAAAGCGCAAGGCCTGCCCGGGGCACTGGTCGAGGTCGAGGGCTATTCCGATTTTTACGCCCCGCGAGGACTCAATGAATATGGGGATGTTATTGCGCCGGTAGACATTCTCAAGGTATCCGAAGGCGGGTTCACTAAAGTCGAGATATATGACCCCGGGGAGGGCGAATGGCGGTAAAGGGGCTTGCTCCCATAATCCATGGATTTCTTTTTCGCTGGCTTATCCTGCCTCTTGTTTGCGGCATACTGCTGGGGACGGTATTGTGGAGTTTCTGGGAGTCCAAAAACATGGAAAAGGAACAGCAATTCAGGGCTGTTTTTCTGGAAAGATATCTGGACGATTATCTAAACGGGAGAAAACGGGACCTTTTGCATGTAGCGCATAAATTTGAGAATAAAGATCCGGCTCTGCTGATGGATTTCGTGGGGCCGGATGCGTCTTTTGTGGCCCTGCATCTGCTTGGTCCGAAAGGGCGAGTCCTGCGTTCCATACCGGCCGAAGCCGAGGAAAGAAAAGACTTTTCCGGAATTGTTCCCGAGATTAGCCCGGGAGGTAATTTTTATTTGAGTGCCCCGTATTATTCGAGGTTCGCGGGCAAGATAGTCGTGGCCATGATGGTTCCCGAATACGGGGGCCGGATTATTACGGGAGAAATCAATTTAAGCAGTATGCAGCAGGCGGTTTTGCAGCTGGCCGAGAATCTTAAACAAGGCACGGTCTTTTTGAGCGACGGTTATGGCAATGTTCTGGCCCATCCGGATATGTCCAGGGTTAATCGGCAGGAAAACCTGGGGGATATGCGAATAATTTCCGGAGTTAAAAGGCGTAAACCTTTATCCGGATTTTATTTTGTCGATAATGAATTAAAGCTAATGAGTGCAATTCGTCTACAAGCGTCGGACTGGGTGGTCGTTGTCCAGCAGGACGGTTTTGTAGTTTTGAAGCCGGCTATAGTGGCCATTGCAATTTCAGTGGCCGGATTGTTGCTTCTTTTCAGCCTGTTTTCGTATATTTTTTATCACCGGCTAAAACAAAGGGTCATTCGTCCCCTGCACGGCTTTGCATATACCATTGAACGATTGAAAGACAAAAATAGTACCGGGCCTGCTTCTTCCCAAACAGATATTTCCGGCTTTGCCGAGCTTCAGGTCCTGCGGGACAGGTTCGCCAACATGCAAAAAGCGGTGCGCCGGCGCGAGGACAGTCTCAGAAAGAGCGAGGAAAATCTGCGTATCACCCTGCATTCAATAGGGGACGCTGTTATTGCCACGGATATAGAAGGTGCGGTAGCCAGAATGAATAAGGTCGCTCAGGAACTCACCGGATGGAGCGAGGATGAGGCCCTTGGGTGCTCCCTTTGCGAGGTCTTCAACATAATAAATTCCTTTTCCCGTAAGCCTTGCGCCAATCCCATGCAAAAAGTCCTGGATACCGGGGAAATACAGGGTCTGGCCAACCATACCGTTTTGATTTCCCGGGATGGCCGGGAGTATCAGATAGCGGATTCGGCCTCTCCGATTCGGGACAGCGAGGGAAATATTGCCGGGGTCGTGCTTGTATTCCGGGATGTTACCGATAAATATCTGCAGGAAGAACAGTTGAAAACAGAAAGGCGCAGGCTGGCGGACGCGATCGAGGGCACCCGGGCCGGTACCTGGGAATGGAATGTCAAGACCGGGGAAGTGGCTGTGAACGAGCGCTGGGCGGAGATAATCGGCTATCGGCTGGAGGAAGTCGCCCCGATGACTTTCGCTACCTGGGAATATTATACCCATTCCGAGGATTTGGAAAGGTCGGATGAACTGCTTAAAAAGCATTTAAACGGCGAAGTGGATTATTATGAATGCGAAGTGCGCATGCTGCATAAAAAAGGCGGCTGGGTCTGGGTTCTGGACCGGGGCAAGGTAACCCAACGGGATGAGGACGGTTCCCCGCTTCTGGTTTCCGGAACGCATCAGGATGTAACGGAAAAAAAGAAGGTTGAAGAAAATATGCGGCTCATGGCGGAAGTGCTTGAAAACTCAGATAATATTGCGGTTTTCAAGGATCCTGAGCTTAAATATATAAATGTAAACAAAGCCTATTTGCAGCTGACCGGATACGAAAGCCCGAAAGATGTTATCGGCAAAATTGACGCCAAGCTCTTCGCCGGGCTGGCCTCCGAGGCCCAGATCCGGGAATATATGGACAACGACCTCGGAGCCCTGGGGCTCGATCCCGGGGAAGTTTTGACCGTGGAGGAATATTTTCCGGATGAAAACCTGGACAGGACTTTTTTGACCAAGAAATTTCCGGTTTACAGTGATTCTGGCTCGCGGCTTCTCGGCGTGGCCACATTAGCCACGGAAATTACCGAACAGAAAAACATGCAGCGGGAGATTCTGACCGCAAAAGAAAAGGCCGAGGCCGCCAATCTGGCCAAATCTCAATTTCTGGCCAATATGAGTCATGAAATACGCACGCCGTTAAACGGTATAATGGGCATGATTCAGCTCATGCAGTCCACTTCTCTGAATCATGAGCAGGATGAATATGTGCGGCTGGCCTATAAATCCACCAAACGGCTGAATCGTCTTTTGACCGACATTCTGGATCTGTCCCGGGTTGAAGCGGGTAAAGAGGAAATTCGCGAGGAGGAATTCAGCCTGACCGAGGTTCTTCGGTCTATTAAAGAAATTTTTATTCACAGTGCTAAGGACAGCAGTAATACAATCGAAGTTAACTCGTACGGTGAAATCCCGGAAAGACTGCACGGTGATGGCACCAGACTGACTCAGATTCTTTTCAATCTGGCGGGCAATGCCTGCAAGTATACCCGGAACGGACAAGTAGCGGTCAATGTATCCGCCCTGCCGGAAACTATTTCAGGTCAATCCCGGCTTCTTTTTGTGGTCGAGGACAATGGTCCGGGCATTCCGGACGACAATATAGATGATATCTTTGAGGTTTTTACCCAGGCCGGGAAACAGGACAATCCTTATGCCCGTAAATACGAGGGGGCCGGGTTGGGACTGCCTCTGGTTAGACGTCTGGTGAGACTTATGGGCGGGACCCTGTCCATAGACAGCCGGGAAGGTGAAGGGACCGGGGTTTATGTGAGCCTGCCTTTCGGTGTCCTGGACTCCGAACAAAGCGGGGAAAGCGAAGAAACGGTCTTTGAGGCGGAAAATCAAGCTGTGCGGGAAAGTAATATTCTCGTGGTCGACGATGACAAGGTCACCCGGATGTATATGCAGCGTCTTTTGGAAAAACTGGGATTTGGCGCTGATGTCGCCGAGGACGGTGACCAGGCTTTGTCCAAGCTTGCGGATGGAGAGTATGATTGCCTGCTTATGGATGTGCAGATGCCGGTGATGGACGGGGTTGAGGCCACGCGCAGGATAAGGACCGGTGAAACCGGACCCGCGGATATTCCGATTATCGCCCTTACCGCCTACGCCATGAGCGGGGACCGGGAAAAGTTTATGGACGCGGGCATGGACGATTATTTGTCCAAGCCGGTGGACAAAAATGAACTGCTGCAAATGTTGAACCGGTTTTTGGACTAATGCAGTTTCCATTCGGAAATAACCCTTTTCCAGTTTAACGGTGTCAATTTTCTTGTTGGGATAGTCCAGGTTTAAATCGGGATCG
>JBNJHA010000108.1:0-5399 GCA_051748085.1 Thermodesulfobacteriota bacterium | reverse complement strand
TCAGCTGGTTGAAATTCCTGGTTGTGCGTACTCATTTTGTTTGCTTCAATTTTGGAAATATCCAATATATCACTCAAGAGTTTTTGCAGTCTTTTTGACGACATCAATCCCTTGTCAACATACTCTTTTTGTTCGTTATCCAGTTCGGTAATCTGTAAGAGCTGAAACATGCCCATTATACCGTTGAATGGGGTTCTTATTTCGTGGCTCATGTTGGCCAGAAATTCGGATTTGGCTCGATTGGCGGCTTCGGCTTTTTTCTTGGCCTCTTCCAGGTTTTTCAGGGCTGCATTAAGTTCGCTCACGTCGGCAATCTGGGAAAGTATGGAGAGCATATTGCCGGAATCGTCGCGCAAGGCGGAATTGTACCATTGACAGTGGACTATGCTTCCGTCCTTGCGATAATTTCGATTTTTACTGGTATTGAACACCTCGGTCCCGTCAAACAGCTTACTTATTTGTTGAAGGGTTGTTTCACGGTCTTCGGGATGAATGAAGTTAAAGTCCTGCCAGTTTTTACCCTGAACTTCCTCGCTACTCCATCCGAACATGCTTTCCGCCCGGGAAGACCAGTTTTTGATGTATTTTCCGCCTTCCCATTCTATGACCGCCAGAGGGGAGTTTTCTATATGAAAGGTGAGCCGGTCGACCATGAGCTGATACGCTTTTTCAGCTTGTTGGCGCTTGGCAAGTTCCTGGGTGAGATCGGCCGTTTTTTCCTTGACTTTTTTTCTGAGGGTTATGGTCCAGATAAAAATTATCAGTACCGCGACAATCAGTGGCGTTATGGTCAGCGCAGCATAGCGCAATATTCTGTCAACGGGAATGCCTTTGGGTGCTATTTGCCCGAACCATTTATTGTATATTGCATCATAGCGTTGAGTGGTTCTAAGAATAGCCAGGCCTTCGTTGAGGGTGTCGACCAGTTTTTCGTTGCCTTTTGACACGGCGAAACAGTATTTGCGTGGATAAAAAGGCGCGCCCACCGTTTTTATGTTATCAATGTCCAGTTTTTTGAGATTGTACAGCCCTTGAAGTTTGGATAAGAGGGCGCATTCGCATTTGCCGGCCTTCAAAAGCCGTAATGCATGTATTTGATTTCGGGCGAGAATCACGTCCCGGGTGAGATTCTTTTCCTGTACATAATCATGCATAATGTCTCCGCGCTGAATCGCGATGCGTTTCCCGCGGATATCTTTCAGCCCGGCAATCGCCTGGTTTGATTCTTTTATGAAAATTGCATGGCGCACGGTTATGAATGAATTGGTGAATTCAACCCGCCGGTTTCTTTTCTCTGAATAATACATTCCGGTCAGGCCGTCGATTTTCCCCTGTTCCAGGGCGGAGCGGATACGACTCCATTGTTCGGCTTTGATTTGGACATTGAGTCCCATAACCTCGGCCACGGCTCGAAAAATATCTACATTAAATCCTTGCACTCGTCCCCTGCTGTCGCGAAATTCATAAGGCGGGTAATTTTCATCGGCCATGAAAATCAGTTTATCATTCGCCTGGGCGGGACCGTAAGGGGCAATCAAGAGGCAGGTGAGAGAAAAAAAGGTACATAGAAAAATGGCGGTGCACCCAATAGTGCTAAATTTGGGCGGGAAATATCTATTGGCTCGGGCATGGTTGTTCATGTAATTTTTTTATATTGGTTATTTTAACCATGAGGAGGAGATTTTAAGACACAAAATTTTATTTATAAAATTTATTATTAAATTCCAGTATGTTATAAAAGTTCGTCCCTATGCCTTATCCCAATATCCGGGAGAAACTCATTCTTGTTACTCATTTAATCAAATCTGCGATAGTTATTCAAGCATTTCCTGTGGATCATGTTTCCGAAAGAAGCATAGTACTATAAATCCTCCCCTTAACATGATATTAAAAAATGATATCAAAAGTTCATGAATAAAAAGCAGCGCCAAACGCTGGCACGAATATTTGAGCAGTCTGTCCGGTCCGATATTCCCTGGTCTGACATTGAGAAATTGTTTCGAGGGCTTGGCTGATATAACAGAGGAAAAGGGCTCCCGCATCCGGGTGGCTTTGCATGCGTAAAGGCTGTTTTTCATAGACCCCACCCGGAGCGGGTGACAAGTCAATTCACTATCCGTTCAGTACGACGGTTTTTAATAGAAGCGGGGGTGAAGCACTGATGGAATACAAAGGCTATTCAGCCAGAGTTGAACTCGATGAAAATGCAAATATTTTTCATGGCGAAGTCATCAATTTGCGGGATGTTATTACATTCGAAGGCGAAACAGTTACTTTGTTGCGACAGTCTTTTCAGGAATCGGTCGACGATTATTTGGAATTCTGCGCGGAGCGGAATGAAAATCCGGAAAAGCCTTATTCCGGGAAATTTGTCGTTCGTGTAGACCCGGGACTGCATAAGCGCCTTGCGATTAAGGCCCGCAAAAGAGGGGTCAGCATTAATGCGCTAGTGGGCGAGGTATTGTCAAAAACAGTAGACGAAACCATCCCGCAAGGTCCTGCACGCTGAGTGAAAAATCTGCATATTTTCGGCGGGTGACGCCCGCGAAGCTCAGGCTGCTCTGCGGCGACATTCAGCACATCCCGAGAAAGTCGGGGTCATGTCAGAATAGTTACGTTTGTCTGGCGAGCGCTTGCAACAAATCATTCTTGTCCACGGGTTTGGCGAGATAATCATCCATGCCGGCATGCAGGAATTTTTCCCGGTCGCCGGTCATGGCGTAGGCAGTCAATGCGATAATGGGTATGTTTTTGAAATTGGCGTTAGCGCCCCGGATTCGCCGGGTAGCTTCAACTCCGTCCATTACCGGCATCTGGATATCCATCAGAATACAGTCGAATTCGGTTTTTGTCAGTTCATACAGCGCCTGTTCTCCGTTTTCAGCCAGGTGTACCGCGTGGCCCTGTTTTTCCAGAAGCCGGGTTATATGCAACTGGGCAACTTTTTCATCATCAACCAAAAGAATTTTTAAATGTCCTGCTTCTGCAGGCGGGGTTTTAATTTTTTGTTTTTGCGCCTCATTGGGTATGGACCGGGGGATACTGAAAGGCAGGCTTACATATACCGCAGTTCCATTGTCCTTTTGGCTTTCAATGAACATGTTGCCGTTCTTGAGTGTCACCAGGCGCTGTACCAGAGGCAGGCCTAATCCGGCGCCTTCAAATTTTCGGGTATATGAAGAGCCGGAATCATTGACCTGGGTGAAGGTCTCGAAAATCTGTTCGATTTTTTCTTCCGGTATTCCTCTGCCCGTATCTTTTATGATAAATAATACACGGCAGACATCTGTTTTTAAAGCGGGCAGGGGCCAGGCTTCTATGCGGATTTCTCCGTTCGCGGTGTATTTGCAGGCATTGCCGGTCAGATTGAATAAAATTTGAGTCAGACGCGTGCTGTCGCCAATAAGTCTGTCCGGTATTTTATTGTCCAGTATAAAGTTTAAAGTGTTTTTGTTCTGCTCGGCAATGTGTCTGAATATATCCTTTATGGATTGAAAAATCTCCCGAAGTTGAAACTCTTCCCGGATAAGTTCCATCTTGTCCGCTTCAATCCTGGACAGATCCAGAATATCAGTCAACAACCTGTTCAGGCGTTTTATAGATGTATCGGCCATCTGGACATACTCGTGCTGTTCATCGTCCAGCGGGGTACCTTTGAGAAGTTGGAGCATGCCGGTTATTCCGTTTATCGGGGTTCGGATTTCGTGACTCATATTGGCCAGAAATTCAGATTTTGCCTTGTTGGCCGCTTCGGCTGCTCTTTTGGCGTCCAGCAGGGATTGTTCGGCCTTCTTAATAGCGCTGATATCGGAGAACAGGCAGGCAAATTGTTCGGGAGCAGTCTTATAGGCGGTTACCTTGAAATATTTGTCCATCTCCCGGGAATAATCTTCAAAGAATATGGGGTTCCCGGTCTGCACGACTTTTCCGTATTTTTCAATCCAGTATTTTTCCGTATTCGGCAGGACTTCCAAGACTGTTTTTCCGGCGATTTCTTTGTTTTTTAGTCCGGTCAGGGCTTCAAAGGCGGGATTAACGCTTAAAAAACGATAATCGACAGGGTTGTGGTCTTTATCGTGAATAATCTGGTGCAGGGCGAAACCGTCCAGCATTTTTGTAAATAAAGTCTGATAGTCATGTTTGATGCGGCGGATTTCAGTCATTTCGCGAACGATAGCCATGACCGACCGGACATTGCCCCGGGCATCGAATTCGGGTATCAGCCGCCGGTTGAAATGCCGCAATTCCTTTTTTTCCTGCAGGGAAAATTCATCCTCAACGGGTTGTCCCTGTTGGAAAATCCGGCCTATGGATTCTTCCCAGAATGTACATATGTTTTCATCAAATCCAATTTCCCTGTGAGTCCTGCCTACATATTTTTCAGCCGGCCAATCCAATATTTGCTGTATATTTTCGGATGCGAATAAATGTTTTCCCTGCCTGTCAAAACGCATTACAATGTCCGGTAGGCCCAGGACCAGGGATTTATACATCGCTTCGCTGTTTTTCAGGTTCTCCTCGGCCAGTTTGCGCGCGCTGATATCTCGTGTGGAACCTTGAAAGCCGATCAGCCGGCCCGATTCATCGCGGACAGGAACGGATGTGATCTCCGACCAGAATACACTTCCGTCTTTTTTAATTTGTCTTATTTCCAGTTGTTGCGGATCATCTTTTTCAGGGTCTTGTTTGTCGAACGCATATCTTCTGGCGATAGCCTGTTCAACAATATTCTTGTCCTCGGGATGCAGGGCATGCAAAAGGTTCAGTTCCATGACCTCCTCGGGATCGTATCCAAAGATTCTTTGGACTGAGGGACTTATGAACGTAAACCGGTTTTCTTTGTTTACAGTCCAGATAACATCTGCTGAATTTTTCGTTATCAGCCGGTATTTTTTTTCGTTTTTTTCAAGAGATTTTTCGATCTGTTTTTGCCGGGTAATGTCGAAAAAAATGGTCAGGACAAAGGGAGGGGTGGTCGGGACAATGCGGGAAAACATTCTGGAGTGTTTAATTTTCCCGTTAAGCGTGGTGAAATCCATGTCCAGGTCATGTACATAGCCGTTTTGCTGCAATTGTTCTTTGAAAATATCTCGTTTTTCCCGGGAATAAAAATTCAATTCCGTTGTCGTCCGTCCGATAAGCTGATCCGGATCGGCTCCGACTTTCCTGCAAAAACTGGCATTGACTTCTATAAGTCTTCCGGTGCTCAGTTCCGAGAGGGCTATGGGCTGGGGAGAATTTTCAAAAAGGATTTTGAATTTATTGCTTTCCTCCAAGAGTCTGGAATTCTTTTGTTCGAGTCGAGCATTTTTTGTCTCAAGTTCCCGAATTTTTTGTTTCAACTCTTCGTATTTTGTTTCTTGTTCCATGATAATCCAGTCTTTTTGTTAATGCGGAGT
>JBNJHA010000107.1:0-5410 GCA_051748085.1 Thermodesulfobacteriota bacterium | reverse complement strand
TTTACAAAATTTGTTATTTTTTTGGCCCCAAGCGGACGATTCCTATAGTTTTAAGCCCCTTCCCGTCAACAGTACCCTTGAACCATAAGAACCCTTTTTTGAAAAAAGTATTTTTAATGATGATTATCTGATATTTTAGATGGTTGCCGGAATATGAACTGATTCCTGCAGTTTGAAGTTGCGATAATTTTATTTTTCCCCTTGATGCCATATAGAATTTAGGATAACCGAAAAAGTAAATATTAAGATAAAGGAGGGTCTTTATGAAGAAAAATCTTTTATTTCGAAACGTTGCGATAGTTGCAATGTTTATGTTTTTTGTTGGTTTGGCTGGTGTAAACACCGGCTTTTGCGCGGAAAAAGTGAATATCAACACTGCGGATAAGGAAGAATTGGTTTCCCTGAATGGAATTGGGGCGGTCAAAGCGGAGCGGATAATTGAGTATAGAAATGAGCATCCTTTTAAAAGTAAAGAGGAAATCATGGAAGTGGAGGGAATTGGTGAAATTACCTATACCAAGATAAAAGACCAGATTTATGTTGAATAATGGCAATACGTGATTTCTCTAGATATTTCTAAATTCGGAAATTCAAAAATTTCCGAATTTAGAAATATCATTTCCGGATGGAAACTGGATAATACAATTATGTCCGGGACCCGTGCTAACCAGCCGGGTCCTTTTTTTTTTGGGACGAAAGCTTAAAAGCAATTTGTCAGCGTTATCTGCGTGCGATTTTTTTTTCGAAGCGTGAATGGTTTTAAGTGCGGGATTTTGGATTAGAGAGTCCTTATTCGGAAATTTAAAAATTTGTAAAATGAGAAGTATCAAGTTTTTGGATGTACAAATTATTTTTTAACATTTAAATCAGGTAGTTATGAGCTAGTGCATTTTAACGCGTGAACGATTAATTATGAAAATTAACACAGTTAAACTGGGAAAGAGCCTTTTCCGGATGAAAACCGGATAGACCTCCTTGACTTTTTCTGGGCACGACCATAGAAAAATATGTGTTCAATTTTGAACAGATTTTTGGCGGAATTTTCCCCTGAAAGGGACGAAGTGCGCCCGCTTATTTTTTCCATGAATGACGACATCCGTTACCATCTTTTAAAACAGATCCAGAAGAATCCGAAAATAACCCAGCGTGAACTGGCCCGCGAGGCCGGCATCTCTCTGGGCAAGGTCAATTATTGTCTGCGGGCGCTTATGGAAAAAGGGTTGGTTAAGGCCGATAATTTTCGGTCCAGTCCGCAAAAACTTCGTTATTTGTACAGGTTAACTCCCACGGGACTGGAGGAAAAAGCCAAAGTTACTTATAGTTTTTTAAAGAGAAAACAGCGGGAATACGAGGAATTGAAAGAGGAGATTGCAAGACTCAGACAAGAAGTGGGGCAGGATAAATAATATTTTGAGATTTAAAGTGTGAGTCCGGGTGATGCCTGCACCCTCTGGACTCGATGGTAGTGTATATTGTTATTTCCAGGCAATGTTGATCACGTGCATTTGTGGATGGAAACTAATTAATGATCTGTCATCTGGACGCGGGAGATAAAAAACTGCGATCTGTAATTGTCCTTTCAGCTAACACATCTTGGTATATCTACAACTTTCGCCTTTCCCTGATCAAAAGACTCCAAAACGAAGACTTTGATATCTGGGTAGTGGCCCCCAAGGATGATTATGTACCTTTGCTGCAAAAGGAAGAGTGCCATGTCCTCTCTCCCTATCTGGACAACAAGGGCACCAATCCGTTTATAGAGTTGAAGGCCATTCGGGACTACCGCAGGGCTTATGCCGTCATAAGTCCTGCTCTTGTTTTGCACTATACTCCCAAACCCAACATCTATGGATCCTTGGCAGCCAGATCTCTGGGTATTCCCCACATCAACAATATTGCCGGACTGGGTACAGCCTTTATCGGGAACGGGTTACTTCCCCGCATTGTCCGTCTGCTCTATCGGGTTTCGCAGCAAAAGGCCGACAGGATTTTTTTTCAGAATCCAGATGATTTGGAAATGTTTACCCGGAGAAAATTAGTGCCGCAGGAAAGAGTGGATCTTTTGCCTGGGTCCGGGGTTGATATTGGGAAGTTTGCACCTGGTGACAGAGGTCCCCAAGGTGAAGTCCAAGTCAGGCCAAAAATTTTTTCGAAGTTATTTTCCGAGGCTGAGAACACAGAAGGTGAAGAGGTGGTGCGCTTCCTGCTGATAGCCAGACTGATCTGGGACAAGGGTGTGGGGGAGTTTGCCCATGCGGCCCGGATGATTAAAGAGAAGCATTTGGGAACAGAATTTCAACTGTTGGGTTTCATAGACCAGGGTAATCCCGGGGCAGTGCCGGAAGAACGGATTCTAAGCTGGGAATCCGAAGGGATTTTGACCTGGGTGGGCAGGCAGAATGATGTGCGGCCATTTATTTCTGAAGCGGATTGTATAGTCCTACCCTCATATTATAGAGAAGGAACGCCCAGGTCTCTTTTGGAAGCGGCCAGTATGGCCAAGCCCGTGATTACCACGGATGCCATAGGTTGCAGACAGGCGGTTGATGATGGCCGGACTGGATTTTTGTGCCGTTCCAGGGATGCAGAGGATTTGGCCGAGAAAATGGAGCGCATTATTGATATGGGCCATAGACAGAGACGGGAGATGGGCCGAAAGGGAAGAGAGAAGATGGTTCGTGAATTTGATGAGCAGATTGTCTTGGGTAAGTATGTGGAGATTGTGCGGGCGATAAGAAAGGGTTAGCCCGTGAATAACGCAGATGGGAAAGAAAATTTTATGCGCGTGGATTTGGGTTGTTGATGACCAATTTTTGCTGGGAGCGGGCATGTTCATCTATCCCGACAGGTATGGCTTAAGGACAGGTTTTTGAATTAAATCTGCCTTTGATATTATTGTTTTAAATATTGTATCTGTTGACCAAACTTTTTGCTCCTCATGCTTTCGGCCTGCGGTTTTCTAATGTCCGCTGAAGGGTGATGCCTGCCCCCTCCGGACTCGCTGGCCTGGAGGAGGGCAAAAAGTCATGCGGGTAATAGATATTTGTTTGGAAATTTTATTTAGTTTCCATCCGGAAATGCCCCTTTTCCAGTATAACTGTGTCAATTTTCGTAATTATTTGATCACGTGTTAAGATGCGCTCGCTTATAATTACTCAATTTTCTTGTTAAACAGGAAAAAAGTTTATTTCCGAACCCAAAACCTGATACTTCTAAAGCCGGAATTTTTGAATTTCAGAATAAGAACTAATTAACTTTCAGGTTCTTATGACAACTCTGCTGTTTGCTTTTATTTTCGCCTGGATATTGGGCTTGATTCTTACTCCGCTGGTTCGTCGGCTGGGTCATGCCTGCGGTGTACTGGACACGCCGGGAGGGCGTAAGGTTCATACTGGAGCGATTCCCCGTATTGGGGGTGTGGCCGTTCTACTCGCTCACGTCCTGGGCCTTTTTTTGACCATGCTCCTGGGTACGGACATCAGCAATTTGCTTGATTTGGCCCTGCCTCTTTCCGCCTTATGGATTGGGGGGCTGGCCATTTTTGGCGTAGGGCTTTTTGATGACTGCCGGCGTCTTAAAGCCTGGATTAAGCTTGCGGTGCAGATATTGGCCGTTTCTCTCGCCTTTGCCGGAGGAGTGGCCATTGATCCCGGCGGTTTAACGAACTGGATTCCTTTCCTTGATCCCGCATTTTGCAGTTATATCTTGACTGTTTTTTGGTTTGTCCTGCTTATTAACGCCATGAATTTGATTGACGGTCTGGACGGTCTGGCCGGAGGAATCGCCTTTTTCGTCTGTCTTGTTTTATCGGTTTTGCAGGTTGTAAATAACGATTTTTTGCTTGCTTTGTATTTTATTACCCTGGCCGGGAGCGTGGCCGGCTTTTTGTTTTATAATTTCAACCCGGCCACGATTTTTTTGGGTGACTGTGGCAGTTATTATCTGGGATACATGATCGCCGGATTAAGTGTATTGGGTTCGGTCAAAAGTCAGGTGGGAGTGACTTTGACTCTGCCTCTTCTGGCCATGGGAGTTCCGGTTTTTGATACTTTATTTGCTCCGTTGCGCAGAATATTTTTGGGTCGGGGCCCGTTTCAGCCCGACCGGCAGCATTTGCATCATAAACTGATGGCCATGGGTTTTTCTGCCAGACGCGCCGTTTTGACTCTTTATGCGGTGACAGCTGGACTGTGTATAGCCGCATTGGTCGCGGTTAATATACATGATGAGCAAAGCGGCCTGTTGCTGGTGCTTTTGGCAGTGGGCGTGATCGTGGTCCTGAATGGGCTCGGTTATTTTCGATATGTGGATCGGGAAAAGCTGGAGTCATGGCTGCGCGATGTGGGGTTTGTAACCGGCTTGCACCGTGACCGTCGCCGATTTTTGGATCTCCAGATTAAAATCAGTCGCTGTCGGAAACCGAACGAATTGTGGCAGGTGATAAGCGACGGGTTGGAAATGCTTGATTTTGACTACGGAGAAATGCGTCTTGATGGGAAAGTGGCAGAAGATAATGTGTATTTTACCTGGATCCACCAGAATAAGGAGATGGATCTATCTGCGGACGGCCTTTTTAAACTGGAATTGCCGCTTCAATGCCGGGAAGAAGAGTCTTTTGGCAATCTGTGGCTGGTAAAGGACCTGGAGCGCTCCTCACTCACTCATTATACTCTTACACGGATAGAGCATATGCGCCGGGCCATACTCCGCTGTCTTCTGAGCTGGAAAGATCAGAGCGGGCGATAGCGAGGCGGGAATATCCATCAATATAAGGAAATGCTCCGGCACTCTGGAAGGAGTCTTGAATAAGAGACGTACTTCTTGGGTTTGAATAACGCAGCAGAAAAGCGAAAATTTTCTTGAAACTCACCGGTCAGGATGACGAAGGACAAGCGGATGAAGAGAATGATCCAACGTAGATTAAGAGGCCCCAGCAATACACCTGGAACTTGGGCGGGCCACCCTGTTTCAGTACATTTAAAGCAGAAAATATTTCAACTTTATCTAAATAATACAGGTGATTAAGACACATGAGCAACCATAATATTCATTCTAAGTTTACCAAGTGCGAATAACTCTGAAAGAATTCATTGAAAAGGATTCCACAGGGCTCCGGAATTGGCAATATTTTTTAAATAAAGCCAATCGACTTAGGCGGGTCAGACCCGGTTCCTGACATAAAGAAGGATGCAACTGGGATGGGACGGTCAAAAAAATCTCAACTGCCAAAGTTTCATTATGGAGGTGGGCATGAAAAATATAATTAAAGTTGAAATATATTACGATGGTGATTTCTATTGTGCTAAATGTCTTGATTTTGATATTTTTAGCCAGGGAAAAACACTTGATGAAGTAGTTGAAAATATAAAAGAGTCCATAATACTTTATTTTGAAGATGAGCCCTTGGAGC
>JBNJHA010000106.1:0-5532 GCA_051748085.1 Thermodesulfobacteriota bacterium | reverse complement strand
ACGCTTTCATCCTTGGGATTGATAGCCACAATGACCACTTCCCAGGGGGCGATCGGGGGTGGGAAAATAATTCCGTTTTCATCGTGATTCTGTTCGATGCACGCCGCCAGCACCCGACTTATGCCGATGCCGTAACAACCCATTATCATCGGCTTTTCCTTTCCGTTCCGATCCAGGAAATAGGCATTGAGCGCCTGACTGTATTTCGTTCCGAGCATGAATATATGTCCGACCTCAATGCCCCGGGTAAATTCAAGTTTTCGGCCACACTCCGGACAGGGATCATCCGGCGCTATTTCGCGTAAATCCAGATACTGAGAGATCTTGCACTCCCGGGCAGGGTCAAAATGAAGATAATGCGCGTCATTTGCATTAGCCCCAACAACAAAATCATTGCGTTTCTCAAGCTCCTGATCCGCGTATATCTCGTCGACCTGGATTCCGACCGGACCGGCAAACCCGACGGGAGCGCCGGACCAGAGACGAACTTTGTCGGCCGAAGCCAGCTCCAGCCTGGTTGAGCCCAGAAAATTCTTCAGCTTGACCTCATTTAGATTGCGATCCCCCCGGATCAATACGGCAATGGCCTTGCCGTCCGCTTCGTATAAAAGAGTCTTTATGATTTTTTCCTTTTCGACTCCCAGAAAATCAGCCACCTGTTCTACAGTATGCGCATCCGGAGTATCTACTTTTGTCAATTCCGGGCATGAATTTTTGGATTCGGGGACAACGACCCCGACCTCTGCCTTTTCCAGATTGGCCGCGTAGGAACATTCCGGACAGACGACTATAACATCCTCGCCTGTCTCGGCCAGGACCATGAATTCCTGGGATACGCTTCCCCCGATTGCCCCGGAATCAGCATCTACGCCGCGAAACTCTAGACCAAGACGATGAAAAATACTTTCATAGGCCCGGCGCATATCCTCGTAGCTTTCAGCGGCACCCGCTTCATCGCAGTCGAACGAGTAGGCGTCCTTCATTATAAATTCACGTCCGCGCATGAGCCCGAATCTGGGTCGGATTTCGTCCCGGAACTTGGTCTGGAGTTGATACATATTTATCGGAAGCTGTTTATAAGACCGAATTTCTCCGCGTACCAGATCGGTTATTACTTCCTCGTGAGTCGGTCCCAGACAGTAATCCCGCCCATGTCGGTCTGAAAAACGCAAAAGCTCATTGCCGTAGTGTTCCCAGCGTCCGGATTCCTTCCAGATGTCACCTGGCTGCACCGCCGGCAAGCGCACCTCGATCGCCCCGAACCTGTCCATTTCCTCGCGGACGATACGGCTTATTTTCTGCAAAGATCTCCACCCGGCCGGCAAATAAGAATAAATTCCGGATGTAAGCTTGCGGATCATCCCGGCTCGAAGCAACAATTTATGACTTACGATCTCGGCCTCGGCCGGATCTTCCTTTAACGTCGGAATATAATTCTTGGACCAGAACACTTAAAAACTCCTTTCAAATATATTAATTTTAAAACAACAAATCTTGCAAACAGTAGCATTCGACTAATATTATTTCCTTTTACTTTTTTCTAAAAACCTGTCCACTTCCAGCATAAACTCATCCAGAAGCCTGTCCTGCCCTCGTATCTTGCGCAGCACCTTGCCCTGGGCGAATATTATGCCGCAGTCCCGCCCTCCGGCCAGGCCGATATCAGCTTCCTTTGCTTCCCCCGGACCGTTGACCACACAGCCCATGACCGCCACCTTGAAATTCTCCGGAACATCCTTGAGCCTGTCTTCCACCGCATTTGCCAGAGAAATAAGATCTATTTCCGTTCTGCCGCAGGTGGGACAGGAAATTATCTCCGGTCCGCGGTGACGGAGATTTAAGGAGCGCAAAATTTCCCAGGCCACACCCGCTTCCTGAACAGGATCGGCAGTTAGGGAAACCCGCAGGGTGTCCCCGATTCCCTGATACAGCAAAACGCCCAGCCCAACAGCCGACTTGACCGTACCGCGCATAAAAGTCCCGGCTTCTGTCACACCGATATGCAGGGGATAGTCAACTCTGCGGCTGAGTTCCTGATAAGCCTGTATGGTAGCCGGGACGCTGGAGGACTTGAGGGAAATCTTTATTTGGGAGAAGTTTCTGTCCTCCAGGATACTGACATGCTTAAGGGCGCTTTCAACCATAGCCTCCGGAGTGGGCCCGCCGAACTTGTGCAACACATCCTTGTGCAGGGAACCGGCATTGACTCCGATGCGTATCGGGATATTTCGCTCTTTTGCCGCTTCGACCACGCTGTCGACCTTCTCCCGGGAACCGATATTCCCCGGATTGATACGCAAGCCGTCCATGCCTGCCTGCAAAGCCATTAGAGCCAGACGGTAATCAAAATGGATGTCGGCTACAAGCGGAAGCGGTGATTTTTCTTTTATGCCTTTCAATGCTTCGCCAGCCTGCTCATCCGGAACAGCCAGTCGGACTATCTCGCATCCGGCTTTTGCCAGCGCGTTTATCTGCCCCAGACTTGCGCGCACGTCCCGGGTATCCGTATTGGTCATGCTCTGAACCCGGATGGGATTGTCCCCCCCAATACCGACATCGCCAAGACTTATTTCTCTGGTTGTTATTTTCTTTGACATAACAAAATTTCCTGGTCTAATATTAAACTTGGCAACTTGAACAAGAAATAAAATCGCCAACGTTTTGATTTTTTACGCTATTTAAAACCGTTAGGCAACAGGAGGATTGATGGATAATGTCGCGATGCCCAGAATAGGAATCAGTACCTGCCTTATGGGCGAAAATGTCCGTTATGACGGAGGGCATAAACTGGACCGCTTCATCCGGAATACACTGGGGAAATATGTACAATTTGTTCCGGTATGTCCAGAGGTGGAATGCGGCATGAGTGTGCCCCGGGAAGCGCTCCGCCTTGTTGGTGATCCGGATAATCCAAGTCTTGTGACCATAAAGACCCGCCGCGACTACACAAACCAAATGCAGACATGGGGACGGCAAAGACTCGGACAACTGGAAACGGAAAACCTGAGCGGCTATATTTTTAAAAGCAAATCTCCAAGCAGCGGCATGCAGCGCATTAAAGTATACAACGAAAAAGGACAGCCAATGCCCAAAGGCGTCGGCATATGGGCCAGAATGTTCATGGATCATTTTCCTTTATTGCCGGTCGAGGATGACGGCCGTTTAAATGATCCGGTGCTGCGGGAAAATTTCATTACCCGCATTTTCGTCTTTGCCGCCTGGAGAAAACTGTTGACTGCAAACAAGACCCCTAAAGGACTTGTCGACTTTCATACCCGGCACAAACTGCTTATAATGGCCCATCACGTGCCTACTTACAGAGAGATGGGCAAGCTCGTGGCCAATCAGGAAAACAGACCGAAAGACGAACTCTTTGCCCTGTATCAGGACAGACTCATTTACGCCCTGTCTCTTAAACAGACCGTGAAAAAAAATGTAAACGTTCTGCAGCATGCCGCCGGATATTTTAAAAAAGACCTGACCGCGGATGAAAAAAAAGAACTTCAGGAAATTATCGAAAATTACCGCCAATTTCTTGTTCCCCTGATTGTACCTGCAACCCTTATAAATCATTATGTTCGCAAATACGAAAAAACATATCTGCGGGATCAGGTGTACCTTTATCCTCATCCACTCGAACTTAAATTGAGGAATCATGTCTGATACAATCAAAAATGACAAAAGACCGGTTCTGATTCTTGGCGGAACAGGGTATGTAGGGGGACGGCTTCTTCCCCTGCTATTATCCCGGGGCATTGCCATGCGGGCCGCGGTCCGGAATCCGGAAAAACTGCAATGCCGCTCATTTTCCTCTTCCAGTAATCTGGAAATAGTTAAATGTGATGTTCTGGATCAAAATTCCCTGCTCAAGGCCGCACACGGATGCCGAGCCGCCTATTACCTCGTGCACTCGATGAGCGGCAAAGACCATTCTTCTTTTGCCGAAAAGGATCGCAAAGCAGCTGAAAACATGCTTTTGTCCGCAACAGAAGCCGGAATGAAGCAAATAATCTATCTGGGGGGACTGGGGGAAGAAGAAAAGGATTTAAGCCCGCATTTAAAATCCCGCCTGGAAGTCGGCAGGATTCTCAGTTCGGGAGATATCCCCCTGACCTTCCTGCGCGCGGCCATGATTCTTGGCGCGGGAAGCGCGTCTTTTGAGATAATGCGGCATCTGGTGGACAGGCTGCCGCTAATGATAACCCCCAGGTGGGTCCATACAAAATGCCAGCCAATAGCCATAAGCAATGTCCTGCAGTATCTGGCGGATTGCCTTGATCATCCGCTCGCCCTGGACAGAGAATTCGACATTGGCGGACCGGATATACTGTCTTACGCGGAACTTTTTCAATTGTATGCCAGAATCGCGGGATTGCACAAAAGAATAATAATACCGGTGCCCCTTCTCACTCCGGGACTTAGCTCCAAATGGATACACATGGTCACCCCGATTCCGGCTTCAATCGCCAGACCTCTGGCCGAGGGACTTTCAAATACCGTTATTTGCCGGGAAAATGAAATCAGAAAAATATCCCCAAAAGCGCCTGTTTCCTGCGAACAGGCTATATCCAGAGCCCTGGAACAGGATAATAAAAAAATAAGCACCTGCTGGTCCGATGCCGGACAAATGGACACCCCGGAATGGCTCCATTGTTCCGATGCCACCTTTGCAGGAACAAAAATCATGGAAAGCAACCATCAGATCACTCTGGAAGCTGAGCCTGAAGATGTCTGGCGGGTGCTGACATCGCTTGGCGGTGAAAACGGCTGGCTTTTTGCCGGACCTCTCTGGAGAATAAGAGGCTTTCTTGACAGAATTGCGGGCGGAATCGGACTAAGCCGGGGAAGACGTCAGCAGGAAACATTAAGACCCGGTGACGCCCTTGATTTCTGGCGGGTGCTGGAACTCGTCGAAAATGAAAAACTGATTCTCGTAGCGGAGATGAAACTTCCCGGAGAAGCAATATTGCGTTTCGACATTCAAAACGGCGGAGAAAAGAAAATTATTTTAAAGCAAATATCCCGTTTTGTCCCACGCGGACTGGCCGGGATTGCCTACTGGTATTCCCTGCTCCCCTTCCATTCCTGGATATTCAAGGGAATGCTCAATAAAATTGCTTTGCGAAGCAAAAGCACCGTAATATCCGGCCCGGAAAAACTGGAACCGCAAACAGAATCAAAAACATGCGGACTAAAAAAATAAGGGCAAGTATTCACCAAATAACAGGCCCGCCTCTATTTAGTTCTTATCCGGAAATTCAAAAATTTTCGGATTTAGAAATATCAGGTTTTGGGTTCGGAAATGAGATTTTTTTCTGTTTAACAAGGAAATTGAGTAATTATGAGCGAGCGTATCCTAATACGTGATTGAATAATTACGATAATTGACGCAGTTAAACTGGAAAAGGACCATTTACGGATGAAAACTATTTAGGTTCCTCGACGTTGAGTGTGGATTTTATTCGAGTGATCCTTTCTGATGTTCCTGACGAAAGGTTCGCATATTTTCTTGCCCCCGCCAAAAGGGGGAAA
>JBNJHA010000105.1:0-5587 GCA_051748085.1 Thermodesulfobacteriota bacterium | reverse complement strand
TTTAGGATGGGCGTTACCATTCCTGTCATTCTGAGGAAGTGTTTCGTTCACTGCGTCCATCGTTCTCTCACAATGACAGCGGGGAATGTGATCGGCAGCAGGAAATCTGGACGTAAATTAGTAACTTATTCAGGAAGCCCGGTCATAAAAAAACAGGTTCGCTTCAAGAATGTGTGCAACACATTTTAGATTATTGGGATTTTTTCGGGATCGAAATCGCTATCGGGATCGGGATCGGGATCGACCCCATAAGCTGCGGGTTCCCGGCAACAAAGTTTTGCACAGATTTATATGAAGAGCCAATTTTGTTTTCTGCGGATGAAGCGTTCTTTGCAAAGGCGGGAGGCATACAGGCAACGCGCGATCACTCTCCTTCCATTTCCTGGATTTGTTCGTGCAGTTCCTTAATCCGGGCTTTAAGGCGGCGTTCCTCGGCCTGCAGCCCTTTTTTGCGGTGTTCAAGCCGGGTCTGCAAAAGGGAATATTCGTTTTCATGCTGTTTTATTTCGTCCTGGGTCCGGATGTATATGTAACCCAGTAGCCAGAAGGAAATGACGGCAAACAAAGAGGTCCAGAATATGAATAGTTGCATGGCTCAGCCTTGTGCCTCTTCGCGGGCCTGCTTGAGTTGTTCGGGGGAGATGAAGCCGAACATGACCAGGACATCCTCTTCTTTCATGTTGGCTTCGTTGTTGCTCAGATAATGCTTGGCCTTTTGCAGCTGATCGTCGGAAACAAGCTCTTTTTTTTGGAGGACATCCACGGCTGACGTCCGCGATATGTCCGCGGTTTCTTCCTCGGAGGAAGAATTGGCGAGTTTGTCCGCTTTCAGATCGGTAATACGCTGCTGCAATTCGTTTTTTTGCGCGGTTAATTCCACAAGGCCATGCTTTATTTCGTCGAATTCGGTCTGAATGTTTTTCTGTTTTTCCTGGATCAATTGAATGCGTCTTTCCTTGCTCGTGTTCAGATGCCGGGCGGAAAAGGCGACCATGACCGCAAAGAAGAGAAAAATCAGCATTATGATCAGAATATTGAAACCCATTTTTATTTGCTTAACCGGTTTTTAGTTTTTAGGGGCATTTAAAATGCAGGAAGCCATGTTTCGGAAAGAAAGTCGAAATAAAATGAACACGGCAATTTTTTGTCATAATTTCGCGTATTCGGTCGCCGGATTGGAAACCCGATACTTCTAAATCCGTTGCAACTAGTACTATGTTATGTTTAATTTTTCAATGATTCAAGCACGGGAGTTTTTTGATGCATAGATGGCTGATTATTTTCGGAATGATCTTTTTTGCCGGGTGCGGAATGTGGGACGGCACCCGGGATGCGTATTATGAACATGTCTATCCCACCCCGGAAATCGATCTTGAATTTCAGGGACTGAACGCCGAACAGGAAGAGAAGCTGGCCCGGATTTTTTATCCCGCGGACACGGAACTTTCCGCGCTTTTGCGTCACCTGCAGACCCGGGATAAGTATCCCCGCGATTCCTGGTTTGACTCCACCCTGCGCGATTTTCCGTGGCTGGGCGGAGTGCTGGCCGTGGACGCCGAGGGAGAGATTCTGAAAAAAGTGCCCAGAGAAGGCATTAAAAAGATAGACTACTCTTTTCTGGCCGAGTCCGAAGTCCACCTCGGAGATTGGCGGACCAGGACTTTCATCCGCAAGACAGCTTTCGGGCCGGAAATTATACTCGCCCGGCCCTTTTTCAAGGGAAGCGAATGGAAGGGGATGATTGTCTTTCATTTCGATCCGCGTGTTTTCGCCGAATTGAGCTCTTTTGCCCCGCGGATGACTCTGGTTATGGAATCGCAGGTTTTGTGGAGTTCGGAATTAAAGAAATTCGACCGCTACCTGGAAAACCGGCCCTGGGATGAGCTTATAAAGAGTGAAATTCATGGGCGTTTTAAGCCTGAATCCGCGGAACTGTTCTGGATGGCCCGCAGGGTGGGTGATAAATGGCTGTTTTATGTGGTCCGGTCCGGGGAGATAAAGAAGTGAAGCAACTATTCACTGCATTAGTTCCCGAATCGGAAACCTGATATTTCTAAATCCGAATTTTTTTTATTTCCGGATAAGAACCGGATCAAAAAAATGCACCGGATTTTTTTGCGTAAATTTGGTGAACAGATGCGAAGTGAAAAATCGCGTTCGGAAACGCGAAAGTTTTCCGGATGGAAACCAGGGAGGTGGAAATGCGGCAGGTAACGGTAATCGAGCATCTTCTTGTGCATCAAAGGGAAAATCCGATGGCCACCGGGCAGTTTACCCGCTTGCTGAACGAACTTATATTCGCGGCCAAAATAATCAGCCGGGAAGTGAAAAAGGCGGGCCTGGTCGATGTCCTCGGATTGACCGGTCAGACCAACGTGCAGGGCGAGGAGGTACAAAAACTCGACGATTTCGCCAATAGAGTGCTCATCCACCGCATGCAGCGCGCGGGCGTGCTCTGCGCCATGTCCTCGGAGGAGACCGCGGATCTGATCGAGATCCCGGAAAAGTTTCCGCACGGCAATTATATCCTGGTTTTTGATCCGCTGGACGGTTCCTCGAATATCAACGCCAATGTGAGCATCGGCACCATTTTCTCCATTTACCGCCGCGGGGATGACGCCGGGCCGGTCGTGAGCGGAGATGTCCTGCGCAAGGGGGCGGAACAGGTTGCCGCCGGCTATTTCATCTACGGCTCGTCGACGGTCATGGTGTATACCACCGGCCGGGGAGTGCACGGATTCACCCTGGACCCCAGCGTCGGGGAATTTCTGCTTTCGCATCCGGACATAAAGATTCCGGAGCAGGGCAAAATTTATTCCGTGAATGAAGGATACTGGGACTATTGGGAGGAACCCGTGCAGAAGTGCGTGGATTATTTCAAGTCCAAGAAAAACGGGCGCGGATACCCGTACAGCTTGCGCTATATCGGATCCCTTGTGGCTGATTTTCACCGCAATTTGCTTTACGGCGGCATATTCATGTATCCGGCCGACAACAGGGACCCGAAAAAACCGAACGGCAAACTGCGTCTTTTGTGCGAGGCTTCGCCCATGTCCTTTATCGTCGAGCAGGCCGGAGGAATGGCCACGGACGGCCGGCAAAGGATCCTGGATATTGATCCCCGGGAGCTGCATCAGCGTGTTCCCCTGTTTATAGGTTCCGCCGGGGACGTAAGGGACGCCATGAATATTCTCGGCACCGGCCGGGAAAAGTAGCCGGCAATGCTTTGTCTGGGTATTGAAACTTCCTGCGATGAAACCGCCCTGGCCCTGGTCCGGGACGGCCGGCTGGTCGGCGAGAAAATCGCCTCCCAGGCCCGGGCTCATTCCGTGTTCGGCGGCGTTGTCCCGGAATTGGCCTCGCGGAAGCATTTAACCGGTATCGCTTCCCTGTATGCTTCTCTGTTGCGCGAGACGCGGACAGAAAGCGCGGAAATAGATCGGGTTTGCGTCTCCCGGGGTCCGGGATTGTTGGGCAGCCTGCTTGTCGGGCTCGGTTTCGCCAAGGGTTTGGCTTTGGGATTGAATGTTCCGCTCATCGGCGTTAATCATCTGCACGCTCATCTTTTGGCCCCCGGTCTTCGGGACGAGCTTGTTTTTCCCTGTGTCGGGCTGCTGGTCTCCGGGGGGCATACTCAGATCTACCGGATTGAATCCAGCCTTGATTTCCAGCTGCTGGGGCGGACATTGGATGACGCGGCCGGCGAAGCCTTTGACAAGGTCGCCAAATGTCTTAACCTGCCCTATCCGGGCGGAGTGCAAATAGATCGCCTGGCCTGCGGGGTTGCTCGCCCGGCAGCGGATTTATTTCCCGTACCCTATATGGACAATGACAATCTCGATTTCAGCTTCAGCGGGTTGAAGACCGCCGCGGCCAATTATATCCGGGCCCATCCGGAAATCGTCCCCCGGAACATGTCCGCGGCGGGCATGAATGATTTGCCGCCCGGGCTGAATGAAGTCTGCGCCGCCTTTAACCGCAGCGTGGTTCTGGCCTTGTGCCGCAAATTGGAACGGGCCCTGAAAAGGCATGCCGTCGGTTCGGTTGTCGTTGCCGGAGGAGTGGCCGCGAATGCCATGCTCCGGGAGCGGCTGAAGGACATGACCGCTTCGCGCGGCGTTGATCTGGTTTTGCCCGAAATCGACCTGTGCACGGACAACGGGGCGATGATCGCTTATGCCGGATATCTTCTGGCTGAACTCGGCCTGAGCCATGGCCTTGAACTGGAAGCTGTTCCCCGCGGACGGCCCATTCCCCGGGATTATATCCAGGATGCACGGAGGACGGAATGAAAAATTTTACCCAGCGCATGATCAAGGTCGGCATTGCCCTGACCAGCACCCGCGATCTCGATCGCCTGCTGGATATCATTCTTACCGAGGCCCGGGGTTTGACCAATTCTGATGCCGGTTCCGTGTATCTTGCCCGGGGGGACAGGCTGTGGTTCAGCACCAGCCAGAACGAGACCCTGTTCAACCGGCACGGGGAGGAGGAAACCAGGCGTCTTTTTGAAAAGTTCGATATCCCCATGGATGTCGGGAGTATTGCCGGATACTGCGCGGTCCGGAAAAAAGTGCTCAATATTCCGGATGTCTACAGTCTTCCTGAGGATTATCCGTTCCGCTTCAACGGTTATTGGGACAAGGCCAACAACTACCGGTCAAAATCCATGCTGGTCCTGCCTATGCTGGATACGAACAATGCGGTGGTCGGAGTCCTGCAGCTTATAAATTCCAAGGATGAAGACGGAAATATTGTCCCTTTTCCGGTCGAGATAGAAGAGATCATTACCTCCTTTGCTTCCGAGGCGGCCGTGGCCATCCACAACGCCCGCCTGACCGAGGAACTCAAGGAGGCCCATCTGGAAACGGTTTTCCGCCTCGGAGTGGCGGCCGAGTACCGGGACAAGGAAACAGCCAACCATATCCGCCGGGTCAGTGAATACAGCCGGCTGCTCGGGGATCTGGCCGGATTGGGGGAGGAGGAGCAGGAGCTTCTTTATTGGTCCGCGGCCATGCACGATGTGGGCAAGCTGGGTGTTCCGGATGCCATTTTGCATAAGCCGGGTCTGCTGACCGAAGAGGAAAGGCGGACAATGCAGTGCCATACTCTGGTCGGCGCCAGGATTCTGCAGGGCGCTTCCTGCGATCTGCTGCGCGCGGCCCAGGTAGTGGCCCTGACTCACCATGAAAAATTTGACGGCAGCGGCTATCCGGCCGGAACGGCCGGTTCGGAAATTCCGTTTTTCGGCCGGATTGTCGCCCTGGCCGATGTGTTTGACGCCTTGAGTTCGCGGCGCATATACAAGCCTCCGTTTGCCAGGGACAAGGTTCTGGCCATATTGCAAGAGGAGCGGGGAAAACATTTTGATCCGCGCATTCTGGATTTGCTGCTTTTAAATTTTGCTGAAATGGAAAAAATCCAGAAAAAATATCCGGACCAGGACGAGGACTTTGACAAGTTCAGGAACATGGAAAAATTGAAACTGGAGGACATCGAGGTGGCCGGGTTTTCCTGTACCGGTTTTTGTGATTAGCGTTTGGCAAGCGATCCCGATTTGGATTTGGATTATCCTAACGGTTAGGCA
>JBNJHA010000104.1:0-5630 GCA_051748085.1 Thermodesulfobacteriota bacterium | reverse complement strand
ACATAACAAGTTAGTATATTGTTTCCAGATAGCTACCAAAAAAATTTTTGCTTGACAAAAAAATTGTTGAACCTATAAAAATTCTAACATGATATTATGATAAATTTCATTTTATGCAGTTAGTCATAACATGAAAAAGATCCCTCCTGACCTGGAAAACAGGTTTAAGTCCCTTTTGGAGCAAGAATCTTTTAGCAAGCAATTGCAGATAGATTATCAAAAATGGCTCCGCTATTATCTTGATTTTTGTCAAAAATATAGCTTTGTTCAGTCTGACCAGAACAGCCTTGCCTATTTCATCAAGAAATTAAGAGAGAAAAAACAAACGGACCGGCAACAAAGTCAAGCAGCCCAGGCTATACAACTTTATTATAAGCTTGTGGTAGAAAAGAAAGAAATAAAATATGTTGCAGATAATCCAAAAGAAATTCTTTCTGAAAACAATGAACAATATAAGACAACCAGAGCTGACTGGAGCAATGTTTACAAAGACCTCTCGGCTGAAATTAGTCTTAGGCATTATTCCCCAAAAACCTTAAGGGCTTACACAGGCTGGGTCAGGCAGTTTCAAGCCTTTGTGAGAAGCAAAGACAGTCGCCTGTTAACTGGGAGTGAGGCCAGGGATTTTCTCACCTTTTTGGCTGAGGAGAAAAAAGTCTCAGCCTCTTCCCAGAATCAGGCCTTTAATGCTTTGTTGTTCCTGTACAAGCACATCCTCAAAAATGAATTCGGTGAATTAGAGGGGGTAGTTCGAGCCAAAAGAAAACCTTATATCCCTGTTGTTCTCTCCAGAGAAGAAATTGACAAAGTAATAGATTGTCTCAAATACCCCTATGACCTGGTAGTCAAAGTCTTGTATGGCTGTGGACTCAGGATCTCCGAAGGCTTAAAGTTGCGGGTCCAGGATTTCAACTTTGATACCGGTATACTAAATATCCACGACGGAAAAGGCAAAAAAGACCGTAGCGTACCCCTTCCTCAGACCCTCATACCTGACCTAAAGGCCCACCTGAAAAGAGTAATCGCCCTGCACGAAAAAGACCTGGAGTTCGGCTATAGTGGAGTCTTTCTGATTAACCAACTGGAGAAAAAATACAAAAATGCAGCCAAGGAACTGGTCTGGCAATGGTTTTTCCCTGCCAAGACACTGACCTATGTAACCGAGACAAATGAATATAAAAGATATCACTTACATGAAACTCATGTCCAAAAGGCAATAAAGCGGGCAGTCAAAAAAGCCAGCATACCCAAGCGGGCCTCGGCACATACCTTCCGGCACAGCTTTGCCAGCCACCTGCTCCAGGCCAACTATGACATCAGGACCATTCAGGAGCTACTTGGCCACAGTGATGTCAGGACTACCATGATCTACACCCACACCATCAAGAGCCAGACCAAGAAAGAGGCCAAAAGTCCTTTGGATTTTTGAGCGGTATTGGCCCAGAAGTTGTAATAACACCCTACTGTCAAAGAACTGTAGCCCGAATGAGTTGCTGGCCAGGGTATGGAAATATCAAATGCAGGTTCTGGATTTGGGGATTTTCCGGATGGAAACTATTCTAAATTCTCGGCGTCGGCCAGGTCCTGGGTGCGGCCTGTGGCCCGTTTATTTTGTTTTAAATTTTCAAGATCGATAAAATTCACTTTAACGCCTTGAATCCTGATTTCGACTCTTTTTTTGTAGCAATCCCGGAATGTTATTTCCTTTAACGTCGTCAAGAGATCGATCCTGTTCGGAGGGTAACCAAGCTGAATAACCTGATTCTTTTCCAGAAAATCCTCTTTCTTGAGCCCGGCCGATTCAAAGCCGAATTCTTCAAGTGCCTTTAGAGCATTCTCGGCATTATCCGGTGAGAGCTCAATCCATATGTCCAGGTCCTTGGTGTAGCGCGGGTATCCATGAAATGCCACGGCATATCCGCCAACCACCAGATACCTGACCTTATGCTTGTTTAACGATTCGATAAACTCTTTGAAATCCCTGTTCAGCATTATACCTCCAGGAATTGTATTCTTCCCGTATTTTTTCCAGAGCTTCCAGACGCTCTTCATATGATTTCGACCGCCAAAAGGCGAGATCGTCCGGCTGCTCATCCAATTTATATTTTTTTACGGTTTTGCTTATAGCCATGGCAGTCTTTTTTGTTTTTCCCTGGAAAGGGATGGTTAAAAGTGGTGGACGATTTCAACAGAAACATACCGCAAGTCTTAAAGCATAAGTCACTTTTGTCCCTCGCCTCCGGATCCTCTCGAAGGCTTGCCCGGTTACATACGGCACCAGGTCCTTCGCCTAAGGCACCTCCTCATCCGTCTCTGGCGTGAATGCACTATAGGATTTGAGACCGGCATACTTATTCTTGTTTGGGCACTAAAGAACCGTTCAGGTATTTATGCACAATACTGGAAATAAGTGTTTGGTATGGTATACCTTCTTCAATCGCTTTAATTTGGATTTGATAATAATCCTTATGCGAAAGACGAAGGTTTATACGTTTATCTTTTTTTAAAGTATTGCGAGCAGCTTCTATTGCTTCTTTTCTTTCCCGGTCAAAGTCTTTAACGCCCCGCCACTCTCCATGTTCAATCGATTGCATCAGATCTTTTTCTTCCTGATCGATTGGTTTAAATGCTTTTTCATTTATTTTATTCATTATGCCCCCTTCAAGCCGTATTTCTTTGTGTATTTTCGGCTTGGAAAAGCTGTCTTCAAAAATATATCCTCGTCATTTTCGACGTAAGGAACAATGATTGCGTAATTGTCGATTTCCAAAATATACATTTTTTGATTTGGAAACCCGAGATTTTCCTCTATTCCAATTATCTTATCCGATTCAATTAAATAGGCGATTTCTTCAAAGGATATTCCGCGTTCTCGTTTTAGGATCTCGTTTTTATTTGAATTCCAATTCAAATATTTCATATAAATTTTATATGCCGTTGCCTGCCTTTTGTCAACACGAATATAAAAGAGGGCGAACTTGAAGCGGCCACGGTATTATTTTGGTTTTGGACGATTCCTTTCTTTGTAAACATGGCCCGTGGCCAATCCGCGGTTCAGAAACGCCCGCACCAACCGGTTTTACAACCCGCGCATTGCCTGCTATCAATCGCTCTGTCCGCGCCGGTATACCGCAGGAGCGGGTTAAAAACTCACATTTTATAAGTGGGCCAGGTCCCATTTACGAATATGGTGAACAGATAAGCTATGGCCGTAGAGAAAAGAAAAGTCCTTGTCACCGGAGCGGGGTGTATCTGCAGCGCAGGGCCGGACGTCCCCTCGTGCACAGCCGCCCTTTACTCCGGGAATTTTCCCCCACCGCTCCCCCCGAAGGATTTCATGCCCGGGTTTGAGCAGGACTTCCCGGTTTTTGCCTGCAAAAAGCATTTGCACCCTTCTTACCAAGACGAAAAAAACGTATTCATCAGTTCCTCCTTTGCCCTGCAGGCCGCCCTGGAAGCCCTGCAAGACGCCGGAATCGACCCCGGGGAACTCAGCCGAAGCCGCACCGGGATATGCATCGGGACCACGGTCGGGGCCTCGCTCAACATCCTTGATTTCTACAAATACTGGAAACAAGGCGGGGACCCGGATCTGGAACAGATATACCGCTACATGCGCAGCAATCCCGCCCTTTTCCTGCAAAAAAAATTCGGACTGTCCGGGCCGGTGCAGACAACCACCAACGCCTGCTCCAGCGGAACCGACGCCATCGGCATAGGCAGGCAATGGATTAAGCAGGGCCTGTGCGACCGGGTGATCGCCGGGGGAACGGATGAATTGAACGAACTGGCCTATAACGGTTTCATCCGGCTCATGAACTGCAGCCTTGAGCCCTGCCGGCCGTTCGATGCCGAGCGCAAGGGCCTGAACCTGGGCGAGGGAGCGGGCCTTTTCATTTTGGAGTCCGAACAAAGCGCGGCCGGAAGGCAAAAAACTGCCCTGGGAGAGGTTGCCGGATACGCAACAGCGGCTGACGCCCACCACTTGACCGCGCCCCACCCGGAGGCCAGGGGGCTTGAAATCGCCTTTTCCCGGGCGCTAGAGCAGGCCGGCATACAAACCCGGGACATCGGTGTAATCAATGTGCACGGCACGGGCACCACGGCCAACGACCACTCCGAAGGTTTTTTCCTTTGCAAACACCTGTCCTCGGTTCCCTTTTTCGGGACCAAGGGCATGACCGGGCACACCCTGGGCGCGGCCGGGGCAATGGAAGCAGTGTTCTCCCTGTATTGCCTGCGGGAAAAGAAAATTCCCCCCACGGCCGGCTTCAACACCCCGGACCCGGAACTCGGAGTCGCCCCGGCAAAGGGAGGAACCGAGTTAAGCGGCCCCTGGGCGGTTTCCCAATCCCTGGCCTTCGGCGGGAACAATTCGGTTCTCCTCCTCAAGGGGGAGGGATAGCCATGTATATACTCGGAAAAGGGATAACCGGCCCCTTTGGGGGATGGCCGGAATTTAAAGATATCGTCCGGGAGGGCAGACCCCTTTTCGGCACCGAAGAAAAGCACGCTGAAAACCCAGATTTGACCCGTTTTGTCTCTACCCGGTTCAAACGCCGCCTGGATCACTTCACCAAAATGATCCTCACGGCCGCGCATCTGGCCCTGGAAGACATGCACCAGGAAGGAGGAGAGGACCCGGGCCGTTTGGGGATCATCCTTACAAGCGGATACGGTCCCTGCCGGACCACTTTCGACTTTCTGGACGGTATGATCGATCACGGCCCGAATATGGCTTCTCCCCTGGCTTTCTCCCATTCCGTGCACAATGTCCCGGCCGGAATCCTGGCCATGTCCCTTAAAAAGAGCTGTCCGTGCACAAGCATCTGCCAGCCGCAAATGCCGGTATTCTCCGGCCTTGTTCAGGCCGAGGCCTGGCTTGAACAGGGAGTCGCGGATACCGTTTTGCTCGGGGCGGCGGATGAGGACACCGAACTTTTGCGCTACTGCCTGGGGCGGATGCATCCAGGGCTTTCAGGCGAGAACACCCTGGTCCAGGAAGGAGCGGTCTTTTTTTGCCTTAAAAAAACAGCAAAAAACCGGCCGAAGGCCAAATTGACTCTGGCCGCCCCCGGGGAAAAAAGTCCGGCTGAAACCCGGGAGGCAAATCTTTTCGGCATGCACCCTTCCTTTCCGGTCCGGGCCGCATTTGAGATGGCCGCATTTATGGCCGGGAAAAAGGATGAAAAAAAAGCCCTGGGCGAAAAAACCGTCTCCGGGGACAAGGCGTTTATATGTATGTGTTCACCGAATTTTGCTGATAACCATGCAAAAATATAAACTCACAAAAGAGGATATTCTCCTTATCCTCAGCGGGATGATCAAGGCCGGGCTCATCGCCCGGGGGGAATACCCGGACTTCATTTTTCGCCCCGGCCCCCTTCCCCCGGAATCCCGGATCGGCGCGCAGGGGCTTAATCTAAGCGATCCCGAAGCAAAGGAACTGCGCCGCCGGGCGGAAGAGATGTTCGGGGGGACTCTTCCCGAAAGGGCCGCACTGGGAGAGTGGGCGGAGGGCTTGCACGCGACCCGGCAAAGTTCCGGGCGGGAAAAAATCGTCTTTCACACCTCGGGCAGCACCGGAGAACCCAAACCGAACGCGCACGACCATGCCCTGCTGGCCCGGG
>JBNJHA010000103.1:0-5665 GCA_051748085.1 Thermodesulfobacteriota bacterium | reverse complement strand
AAGGCCTTTCCGCTTTACTTGCCTCCCCGGCCGCCTTGCCGATGGACATGCGCACTTCCACCTCGGTTTCGACCAATGCTTCGCCGAATCCATGACTCAGCCTGCTTTGGACGTCCCCGCGCCGGACATTTTCCGCGATATCCGGGTCAAACACCACCTTTCCCGGCTCGAACAGAATTATGTCCTGAGAACTTCCCGGTCGATAAAGACTCTTGGGCTGCCCCTTTTCGAGCATCATTCCCGGACGGACATCCGTCGGCTTCTCATATCGCTCCCGGCTGTAAGCCTGTTCGATCTTGCCGATCATGAGCGCGACCACTTCGATCATGGCCACCACCCCGCAACCGGTTCCACCGTGCACATCGGTATCCATAACGGTTACCACCCTCTTGTTCTTGGAAAACGGAGTGGCCATCTCCACCACGGCACCGGGGTTGCAGCAATGATAATCACCGCTTATTTCGTATATATCCAGGACCTTGCCGCTAACCGGGACGTGGTTGTAATGGTACTTCTCCGGAGTCAGGCGGAACATGGCAAAATCCCCGTTTTCAAAACGCTTGAGCCAGTCCTTCTTGTCCGGACCCAGGAGTTCCTCAAAGCCGAAAAATTTGTCCTTGATGAAAAAAAGATGTTCCCGGTCAAGGGAACCCATGAGCATACGGCTGTCCGCCGGGGCCACGACCGCGCTTTTTTCCCCGGGCATGGGCCGGCATTCCCAGTATCTGATCTGCCGCTCGAAAATGCGTCGGTGCGTCTTGTAATACGCTGGAGGTTGCACGCATTCCCGAAGATCCACGCCCAGCTCGCGAAGCGTTCTTTTCGCCCCGGTCAGATCGGCCCCGAAAGGCAAATCGTAGTTGAGCCATCCCAAAACGGAAGACATGCGCGCGGAAACGCAAAGCCGAAAAAGGGCCGGGGCCCTTTCCCGCAGATCACAATAAATCATCCTTATGGCCCGGTCGCTGAAAAGTTTTTCCGTGCGCACCCGTCCGGTTCTCCTGTCCACGTACTGGTGCATATTTTCAGCCGCGGGCCGCATCGGCAACCGTCCTTGTTTCATGCATCGCCGGCGCGCAATCGTATCCGGACATGAATCCGCATGTGTCAAAATTTTTCTCCATCGCCTGACCAGCGTTTTTGCCGGCCGCATACCCGAGAAGTGAAACAAGCTTTATTATTTCTTCAATTAGCAACTCGCCGCCCAAAAATTTTTTTTCCATGAAATGCAGATACTCGGAGGGGCCATGTTGCTGTCCGCCCATAATATTCCAGAATTCTGCCCGATCCTCGAATCTCTTCAAATCCTTCCACAAAAAGGAAAAACCTTCACTGGAATATTTCTCCCGGAGGTCGTTGCGGTAATACTCCTCGGCCGCTGTATTGAATTCATCCCCGCTCAATCGCATGGGTGCGGCCGTCCCGCACTTTCGGCATATTTCCGCGCACAGCCGTCCGGAAGCGCTTCTTCGCGGATCCCGAATCATGTGCTTTAATTCCTGGAGCACAGACTCCATGCCGTTTTTCTCCACCAGCTCCGGGGCGTCCCCGAGAATACGCCCGACCAGAATCAGGCGAAACTCCTTGTTATATACCCGCCAGTAGCCCTGATATCTTCGGCTGGATCGGATGGAAGGAGTCTCCAGGATCAAACCGCGCAAAAAACGGTTTGTGCTTTTCTTGTGCACATAAAAGGTGGGGATGCCTATGGCCGTTCCAAAAAAGATCTGCCGCCGTTCGCTTTCCACGGAAGGATGATCGGGAATATCGGCATGGCTTATCTTTCCCTGGATGATATACTTGAAAGCCAGGGAGGTCAGCAGGGCCTGCAGGGCGGAGGCTTCGCCCATGCCCTCGGCGAGAGAAAAAAACTGGCTGTAATATCTGCCTTCGAAGCCGGAAAACCCCATTTGACCGAACTCGCGCAGTTTGTAGAGCTGATAGGCGGACATGCCGCCGTGAAAAACCCCCAGGGTCTCCAGATCTTTTTTCAAACGCTGATCGTTTCCGGGACTGCCGTCCAGGCCGGGACTCTGGCGAGTACTCATCAGAGCCACGAAATAATCTATGAGCCGGAAATCCTGGATGTAATCCCCTTTAAGCCCAAAAACCCTGCTTATCAGCCGATCCAGGGCTTCCGGTCCGAACGGAGTCAGTCTGTGCCCGAAAAAATTCAGGCTGGCCTTTTTCTTCCACCTGCGCCAGATCATGCGCAGATGGGTAAAATCAAGTTCATGCGGAAGATACCCCAGTGCCAGCTCCGGGTGAAAGTCCTTGAAGTCCATGCGATACGGGGAACCGCTGTAAGTACCCGCGAAAAGGGGCAAAAAATGCTCGATTATCTTTATCGCCAAATCGCCCTGGTACTTTTCCCGTTTCGGACCGAAACCGGATGAGGGATCGCGCATCATATCGTTTAAAGCGCGGCTTCCCAGGCTTATATGGACGCCGTTGTTAGCCAGGCTGGTGTTGGAAGTGTTGGGCAGGACTACAAGATTGCGGGTAATTATCCCGCATTCCTTGAGCTTGGGGATGGTGTTCAGCTGACTGCGGGAAAGCACTTCATGACACAATCCCATGTAAGCCCGCTTTTCTTCTCCCCGATCCCATCCGGAAAGGCAGGGGTTCATGAACAGTTTGCGGTAGTAGGAATCGGAAATGACGGCGTTGAGCATTTTCTGACGGACAGGCGAATGAGGCGCGCAGTAGACCACGACTTTCTGCCCGGACTCCTCCAGTCCGAACCGGTTATTGGCGTAAGCCACAAGAAGCTGGCAAAACAGAAATCTCTGGGCCGTTTCCCGGGCCGCGCCTTCCCCGGGGCTGTCGCCGCTGTTCAAGGCCGCCGGATAAAAGGAAATCACCTCCGGGGAAGTGTTGTCGTTTTGAAAATTGTCCATGAATCCGGCCAAAACTTTCCGGACCGATTCGGGAACTTTCCCGGAGCCTATTATATCGGCCAGGGTCAGCTTCAAAAGATAGCTGACCGGTATCCGAACCATTTCCGCGCCTTTTTCTTCATAAAAAAAATCGCCTGAATCGAAACGCAGCGGACTGGAAGGGTCATTTTTGTCCTTTTTCAAATCATGGGTAAAAAGGGAATCCGCATACCCTCGGAGCAGTTCCCGGCGGAAAACAACCCAGCTGTTCTCCCATATCTGATCCGGATTGTCGCGCAGGTATTCATCCAGGCCATGGACCAGCCGATCCGACGTATCCCCCCTGTCCGAACGCCGCCGTATATTACGATAGAAACGGGAAGATTTTATGGTCCGGGGCAGGTCCACATCGCCGGAACCGCCCTCGACAACCACCTGAAATTCATTCTCCACCCCCGCGGTACAGTCGCTGCCGGAAAAGGGAATCTCCCGCGACCATGCATTCAGCCAGTCAAGGCTTTGAATATCGGACAATTATTGCCTCCTTTCCGTTGTTCACCTCCGGAAACTACTAGCGAATTTTGAACAAAAGATGACTTTCCGGTGAATTTTAGGAAACACCGCCGGCAACGTAACATTGCGGCAACAAAAACAAGGGAATACGACGGCAGAACCGGTCGCTGAAACACAAGGAAAGCACCACAACGCCTCACTTAAAAACAATACCGGAGACAAGGCATGAACGATCTGACCGCAGTTTCCCAACTCGGATACCTGGCCGTGTTCACCGGCACGGCCATGGAAGGGGAAACCGTATTGCTTCTGGCCGCCGCCGCAGTGCACATGGGCTACCTGCAGCTCATGCCGGTCATCGTGGTCGGTTTTCTGGGCGCGGTATTCGGGGATCAGCTCTTCTTCTGGATGGGAAGACTCCAGGGCCGGACGGTACTAACAAAATTCCCCCGGCTCGCCGAAAAAGTTTCCAAAATCACCGAGCTTATGACCAGGCACAAAATAAAGCTTCTGCTCGGCTATCGGCTGATGCTCGGCCTCAGGGGGGCGGTGGTGTTCGCCCTGGGCATGGGCCGGTTGCGCGGCGAATTATTCACGGCCCTGAACCTGCTGGTTTCGCTTGTATGGGTAATTGCCATGGCCACGGCCGGAGCAAAACTGGCCGGACTCATGAGTTTATTCTGGTTTCCATCCGGAAATTTTTGAATTTACGGACAAGAACCATTCTAAAACATAACCGGTTCCTATTCGGCTTATATCCCTTTTCGTTTACATACAAAAAATCCGTATCCGCCATTGATTTCCTCTCCGCAAACAGATACAATCGCAACCGTAATAAAATCCCCTAACCCTACAGGAGCTTGTCATGTCCGAACTGACCAGAAGGGAATTTTTAAGGTATGCGGCTTACGGATCGGTTTTGGCCGGAGGCGGTCTACTCGCATCCTGTACCGCCATGGGCGAGAAACTCCCGGCCGGTTTTGCCGGGGGAAGCGGGGAAAAGCCCCTGGCCGTGTGCATCAGTGATTTTCATATCGGGGAAAAATACGGGGGAATAAGCAACGATCCCGGCCGCCCGGACAGATACCTGCAGCTGGACCCGACGGACCCCAAGTGCCCTTATGTACGAAGCGAATTCATCGACCTCCTTAAATACTGCAAAAGCCTGAAGCAGAAGCACGGCAAGACCAGATACCTGATTATCCTCGGGGACATGTGGGACATGGCCATGAACAATCAGGAAAGCACCTTCACCCTGTCCTCGGTGGTCTTCCGTCAGCTGAAAGACCTCAATCAGGGCCTGGGGATAGGGGAACTGTTCGAGGAAGTCATTTACGTTCCCGGCAATCACGACCACCATTTCTGGGAGATGATCCAGGAGAGGTACTGGGTCACCGAACGCCTGGAAAAAGGCCTTGTTCCCCTGGAGATGCCCCGCGTTGTCTCCTTTACCCTGGACGCCTCGAGCGGGGAAATCCGTCGTCACCCAGCCGCGGAAAAATCCAGGATTCCGCTGCAAAATCTGGCCTCGCCTCTGCTCGGACTGGATGCGTCCACTCCGGTGCACATAGCCTATCCGCATATCTTTCTGAAAAAAGGACCGGGCGATTACGCCCTCATGACCCACGGACATCTGTTCGAGCCGGACTGGAACATGGTCACGATCATGTTCGGGGACCTCATGCAGGAGAACGGCATCCCGCTGACCATCCGCAATATCGAGATGTTCAACGCCATCACCACCGACCTGCACAGCTACGCCCTGGGACAAACACCGCCCTATGAATTCTGGGAAAAAATATACGACCTGCATTTCAACAACAAAGCCCCGGCAAAGTGGCAGAAGGGAATAAAGGAAATACTTAAAGCTCATCTGTACGTGCGCAAGGATATAACCGGAGACCCGCGGACCGGTTCGCGCAAATATCATGACCTCGAAGCCCTGCAGGAACAACGTGGGCTGGTCGAGCATTACCTCGAGCAGGCGCAAAAGGAATTTTTGGACTCCGGGGAAAGGATAATCTCGCTCATTTACGGCCATACACATGTTCCGTCTTTCGGTGGCACGTTTGAATGGTATCACGACGAGCAAAAAAGTCCGGTAAGAATACACAATACCGGCGGGTGGGTGAATATAAATCCGGATACCTTCCGCATGCCCCAGCCCACCCTTGTTTACCGGACCGGCGCGGTCGGGCCGCTGTGTTTCAGGGGAGACAGGTTCCGGATAAAGGCCGGACAATAAAGCCTACGGTTTTGCCGGGGGATTTTGC
>JBNJHA010000102.1:0-5697 GCA_051748085.1 Thermodesulfobacteriota bacterium | reverse complement strand
TGTTCATGAAAGCCTTTCCTTTGTGAATTTGAGCGGTTCACTGCTGGAAGGGCTTTCATATATTCCCTTAAATGTCAAACACTGGTGAGTCCCCCGGCAGAGCCGGGGGACTCACCTAAAAGCAATTATGGGGTAACGAATATCCCCTGGCCCTCAGGGATAGGAGATTTACTTTTTTTGTCTGGAAACTTGATTTTCAGCAAATTCTCCGGCCCATGGCAATTTATACTTTTCTCCTTGAAATGCCTTAACCATCAGCAGAATCCAAAGTATTACTCCCACCAGGAATATTATAAATGATAGAAACCCAACAATCGGAATCCATCCCAAAACCAAACTTAGTACAAACAAGACAAGAAAAACTACAAAAGACTGCATTGCATGGAACCTTACAAACTGGTTTTCTTTTTCCAGCAGCAAAAATACAATTCCTGTAATCCAGCCCAGCACATAGCAAAGCAGGGCCTCAATGTTTTCATCAATTCCCAAGACTGTCTTATTTTTCTCCATTTCTAATCTCCTTTCTGCAGAGTGGTTCTCGCAGGTATTGAGTAGGCATCGTTTTTATTGTTCTAACATCTTGACCAGTTCAACCCGCCGATTCTGTGCCCGGCCATCCTCGTTTTCATTGCTGGCAACAGGGGAAAGAGGACCCACACCATAGGGGCTGAGTCTATCTTCGGAAATTCCGTGATCTGAGGCTAAAAACTCCACTACCGCCTCTGCGCGCTTCTCGGAAAGGTCCATATTATATCCTATGTCTCCCACAACATCGGTATGGCCGACAACGAAAAGCCTGAGATCCGAGTTTTGTTCCAGAAGTTCGGCTATTTCAGCAAGCACGGATTCGGATTTTTTCTTGATCGTGTCCTTGTCAGTATCAAAGTGGATGCCGTAAACACGGACACTCCCCTGCTTCTTAATATCGTTTGCCATCGCTTCAGAATCTATATCAACCTTAACCTTCCCGGTATCCATGGATTTTTCTTCAAGGATCTGAAGGGCGGCGGCAGGACGGTCGTCAAACGTTTCACTTAACAGGGTATGGGCTGAAACATAAATATCTCCATCACCTTCGGGCTTTCTGGCCAGAAAATAGCTGCTATCTTTTCCATAATACGGACTTTTACCCGAGATGCCAAGCCTGCCTGGACTATAATCTGTGTAAATATTCCGCGGAATTTCATCCATTCCGCCAAAACATTCATAGACAATTTCGAAACCAGCTTCCTTCAGAGCCATTTGGTAATTGCGCTGTACTTGTAAAACAGAAAGTCCTTCAGGAGCCGCATAAATAATTTTTGTAACTTCACCTTCCACCGTGTTAGTTTGCAGTTCATCATCTTCCACTCCCGAAGGGAACTCGATTCGGTCATAATCAACATGCTCGTACCCTTTGATGACCGAACCCTCATACCGGGAAATCATTGGATGATCCTTGCTTCCTTCCACATCCTCTTCGGCAAGGGCAGAGGATGAAACAGCACCGGTAAAAACAAAAAACAATACCGCAAAAAATAAAATATTCTTTTTAAACATGCTAAACCTCCTTTCTTAAAACTTCGTTTACGGCACTTTCAGTTGACTGAGTCTTCAATCTCGGAAAGCGGAACATCATTTGTTAGTGACACCAGATCATCTTTGTTGTCAAAAGAGGCTGAATCAATGATCACCAATGTTTTTTCCTGAACCGCAATCAACAGGTTGCTTTTGCCCCCCTCCTTGTTGAATTCAAGAACAGCTTTATACCCTGACGTTTCAAGAGTTTTAACCTCTTTTTCTTCGGTTTCCATGTTGAATTTTTTCATGGTTTCAAATTTTCTTATACCTGGGGCGTTTGAACCTGTGATAATGGAAAGACGGATATCATTTCCATCGCCATCGGAATATTTTTGCCTGAGCGCGGACCATGACTGCCCGCCTTTTTCCATGTTCATGCCTGACGGATCGCCCTGTTTCTCAATTCCGCCCATGCTCTCAGGGAGCAGGGGAATCCAGTCCTGGTAATCAAAGGCATTTGCAGTTGTTGATACCATGGTTAAACTTAAGGCAGCCATAAAAATTCCAATGTTTTTACGCATTTTGGGGCCTCCTTATAAAAAGCGATTACATAATTCAAATGCTATAATGTAAATTAGCAGAGGTCTTTAAAAAATGTCAAACTTTCACAATTTACTATAGTACATTTTCTTTTTTGCGCATACCATTGAAGCAAGAAGCAATACATTGGACGAACAAACACTGACTATAGTACTGACGCCTGGCAGAGCATATAATCGGGGGATGATCATTGGGATAGTGTTTATAGTAACGATCAATTTTCTCCTTTTTTCATTTTTCCGCTGATGCCAAACACAGAATCATCCCAAGACGCTTTTATGGGGAAGTTTGTTTTACAGGCTCCGGAAAACCTGTAGAAAGGCGCCGTAGCCCGCAAAAAATCTTTACAGCGTTGTTGAGTGTTTATTTTTATATGCAGATTATTTGAATTCGTGAACGAGAATAAAGTCATTGGCGGCACGGGTCCCGTGACAACCGACACATCCGGCGGGTTTACCGTATTTGTCGGCTTTGCCGTCCGGGCTGTATTCCGCCCAGTACCAGTCTCCGTCTCCCGGGTTGAACCCTTTTTTCTTATACATTACCGTAATGGCTTTAAGCTCTCTGTCCTTTCCATAGTTTTTCTTGACGGCTATGCTGCCGTACTGTACCGGCGGCCGGCTGGAGTTATAGGCCCGGTCATTCACGTATACCTTATGCAGGGGGCCATGCGGGGCGCGTCCCGGCTGCATACCCTTATGACACGGCCAGAAATCCCATGACTCATAGGGGGGGGGTTTCCGTGATGTGCTCCCATAAGTCCACCGGATCCGCATTGGGCATTTCACCGGACTGGGTATACCCCCAGACGGCAAATCCGATAACAAACAAAGTCATAACTGTCAGTGTTTTTCCGGTTTTACTATTCATAAAAGACCTCCATTTCCTTTGTTATATTTAAAATGTCGGCAGTGGTAACGACATTATTGCGGGCGTTTTAGTGCAATATTCCTGACTTCCGAAACAATTCCCATTTTGGTGCACGACCACATTTGCCACCTCAGGTACGGATGATAAGACATAAAAATGCTTGTTATCGATTGGTCGCCCGAACGAGTAAAACCTTACAAGAAAATTTTATTAAGCCGGAAAAAAAGATGGAAAAAAGGTATCTGCATCTCCCGGGTTCCTGCCGTTATTCGACATAGGCCTTCAACCTGTTTTTGATACGGTCGGCGGCATCCCGGGAAAGTCCTTCAGCCGGTACTGCCTGAAGATATAAGTCTTCCCTTCCTGCGAAAAGATCACGGATTATATGCAACTGTTTGCGGAAACGCCGGCAGTATTTGCATATGGCCAGGTGGAGCAACAACCCGATCCGGTGGTGTACCGGTAATTTCCGATCCATGGACATCGAAATCCCTTTGGATGCTTCACGGCAGGTTAACATAGGCATCTCCTCAACTGTTTATCCCGGTCCAGTTTTTTTCAAGACAGGTTCTCAGTTTCACCCGGGTCCGATACATAAGGACCCATAAGTTGACCTCGCTGATATTGAGCATCTTACAGACTTCCTCTGAGTTAACGCCATCCATCTCTTTAAGTGAGGAACGTTTCACGTACCAGATCTTCCGCCACCGAACGGTCCCGGACCCTTGCCAGCGTAAACCGGTACAGCCTGTCTCCATACGGATCCACCCATTTTTCCGGATCGTCAGGAAAAATGAGTGGATCCGTCTTCGGAGTTTCTGACATCAGGTCGTCCTGTATTGTTTTGGGGCAGTAAAATGCGGTAAACGACACCGAGAGGCCTACTCTCATCACTGGTACAGCATGGCTTGCCTTCTTGGCACACCGACATCTATCCTGACACAGGGGGCTGCGTAGTACCTGCTCCCCACGCTCTTTTACTTCGATCATTTGAGTTTCCAGGCCAGTGATAAAATAATTCAGCCATTCGGTCATATCCAGGTTGTTTTCACGAACGTTCTGAATTGTTTTATAAAAAGTCTGTCTGTCCCGGTCATAGTATTCACTGATGGTAAACAGGCGCTTGATATCATATCCGGATTTGTAAAGGTAAAGCGTTGAAAGCAGCCTTGAAGTCCGGCCATTCCCATCAAGAAAAGGGTGGATATGAATGAGGTGAAACTGAGCGATACCACTGATCAGGACAGGATGAATTTCAAGATCAGCATTCAGCCATTTGACCAGCTCAGACATCATGCTCGGTATTTCCGCTGCAGATGGCGGGGTATAAATCACTTCGCCGGTGGATTCATTTGCCACATAGTTTTGAATGCGCCGGTATTTGCCTGGATCCGCGTTACCTCCGCGGACTCCCTCAACCAGTTTTTTATGGATTTCGCGAATCAACCCTTCAGTGATAGGCTCACCTCTGCTCAGGCATCAAGGCCGGATGTCCCGGATTGCGGTAAAAACACCCTTAAGGTCGTACCTTTTCCTACAGTGCTCTCAACGGTGATACAACCTCCATGGGCCCTTACTATACCGAGCACCATAGCAAGACCCAGCCCCCGACCGATAAATTTGTCAGTGTAAAACGGATCAAAAATGAGTTCCCTGGCTTTTTCGTCTATCCCCTTGCCTGTATCACTGATTTTTAACAAAACATATTCATCTGCAGAAGGTCTCCAGTTTTCGGGAAAACAGGTTTCACCGTGTATTTTTTCAGGCTCTGCTTTTTCAATGGATACATTGATGCTACAGTCCTTTTGATCTTCCACAGACTCTACCGAATTGGCGATTATGGCTTTCAGTATCTGTTGAATCTGTTCCTGATCCCCTTTTATTATCAACCCGGAAAAGGGGATATGGGAGTAGAGTTTGATTTTTTCCGGGAGTTCTTCCTGCAATAACTCCAGATATTGGCTGCAGACCGATGAAAAATCAATAGGCCTGAAATAACGGGATTCCTGCCCAAGATAGGTCAACATAAACCGGCTCATTTCAGCAGCCTTGTTTGCTGCTTCCTCGGCGTTTGCAAGATTGTCCGCAACATCAGTCCCCCTGGCCACCTCTTCTCTGGCCATTTCCAGATTGCCGATAGTGGCGAACAGCATATTATTAAAATGATGTGCCACTGCGCCCGCCATTCTGGAAAGGCTCTCGGCCTTTTCCACCTGCTGTATCCTTTTTTCCATCTCCAGCCGCTCTTTTTCGTTTTTCAGGCGCTCAGTAATATCCCTGACCACACCAAAAGTGCCTATGATATCACCCTGCTTGTCGTACTTGGGCAAGCTTGTAAAGTGGCAGGTAATCCAGGTTTTGAGGGTGCTGACATGTTCCAGAGTTTCTCCTTTCAGCGTTCTTTGGTATGCGTCCACCAATGAGGCTTGTTCTTCCTCCACGAAGAGCGGCAGGAACGGCTTGTTGATGATCTGTTCCCGCGGCATGCCCGTCAACTGTTCAGCTGCCCTGTTCACCCAGAGCAAATTTCCTTGATCGTCAGTTATGTATGCAACGTCTGACATGTTGTCCAGAAATATCTTCGATTCTTTAAGTTCCTCTTCCATCCGCTTTCGATCGGTTATGTCCTCAACAAACCCCTCCAGATACATGGGTTCGCCTTTTGAGTCAAAAACGTATCTCAAGTGAAGATATGCATCCCATTCCGAGCCATCCTTGCGGAGGTAA
>JBNJHA010000101.1:0-5750 GCA_051748085.1 Thermodesulfobacteriota bacterium | reverse complement strand
CCTGGTTTCTATATCGTCCACAGCCGTGACCATTTTCTCGGCCTGAAGATAAGCAACCAGCCTGAGACACCCGGGACCGGAACAAATAATATGCTCAACATCCTCCGGCACCCGGACCATCCGGCCGGTGTCATCCCTGATCTCTACAAATTGCTTTTCCGTCTTTTTTTCGGAAGCTTGATCCGGTCCAGTGCAGGCGAAAAGACATAAAGCCGCTGCCATTACCGTCAACAGACAAACATATTTTTTAATCCGCATAAATGCCCCTGTTTAAATTTAAGAACAATAACAACCGCACTATTTTTCTAAAATTGTGTTACTGATATACTTTTTATCGTAAAACATCAACACAAAATTCGTAAGACCTGTGAATAAAAAAATATCTTTTTGTGACACGAAAAAAACGGAAAACAAAAAATCTGCTGAACAGATACAAAATTTTTAAAATTATAAGCAGTTGATAATAAAAAATGATTTATAGGACTTGAAAATCTGGCAGTAATGGATATATACTGTTTTTTTGCACGGGAAAAATCGTTTTTTCCCACCTTAAATTCTTTAACCCTAGGATACCGGAAAATTCCGACTGACACCGGACAATCCGCATACCACAACTTCTTTATTTAAAGAGGACATTGATGAGCAATACCATTCCCATATCCAAACAAGGATTTACCAAACTGAAAAAGGAACTTGAAGAGCTGAAAAGTCAACGCCCCGAGGTCACCCAGGCGATAAAAGAAGCCCGCGAAGAAGGCGACCTGCGGGAAAACGCGGGATATGACGCGGCCAAGGAAAGACAAGGGTTCCTGGAAGCCAAAATCACCCAGATTGAATCACGCATTCCTCAATTTCAAGTTATCGACCTGGATGAAATGGGCGGGGATAAAGTTGCTTTCGGAGCCACGGTGGAGATCATGAATACCGACACTGAAGAAACCAAAATCTATACCATACTTGGCGCGGATGAATCGGATGTGTCCAAAGGCACTATTTCCATTCAGGCTCCTCTGGCCAGAGCCCTGCTGGGCAAGGAAGAAGGCGATGAAGTGGAAGTAAACGCCCCGAAGGGAAAAATGGAATATGAAATAATTTCTGTGGAGTACAAAGGCTCTAAAATATATGAATGATATATTCCGACTCTCCCTTTCTGTAATTGTGAGAGAGCGTTTCGCAACCGAAGGATATCTATGTAAAGCAGGTTGAGTATCACATCCGGCATATTGGAATAGAACTAAAAGTCCGGTGTAACTATTTACAATTTTAATAGTTCACCGGATTTTTTGCGTACATTTGTGGCCGGCAGAAAACTTAAACTCGCAAAAAAATTATTTTTTGCAGTCGCATCTGAACGGTTACAATCCGATCAGCGTTTCGGTGTTGCGTATAATTCGCCGCCAAAAGCATCGTTTATTACCAGAACCGGAAAATCCTTGACCTTCAAAACCCTGATTGCCTCCGGCCCCAGATCCGCATAGGCGATTATCCTTGCCTGCTCTATACACGAAGACAATAACGCTCCGGCTCCGCCTGTGGCCCCCAAATAAACAGCTGTATTGTCCGCCAGGCTTCTTCTTACTTCCGGGCTTCTTTTTCCCTTCCCGATGGTCGCCTTGACTCCAAGTTCATGCAGCCGCGGAGCATAGACATCCATACGATAGCTGGTCGTGGGCCCTGCCGATCCAATCGGACGACCCGGAGGTGCGGGCGAAGGCCCCACATAGTAGACAACCGATCCCTGCAGGGGAAACGGCGGCTGTTCACCCTTTTCCAAGGCCTGCAAAAGCCTTTTGTGCGCCGCATCCCGGGCCGTATACACAAGTCCGGACAAAAGCACCTTGTCCCCGGACTTGAGTTCGGCAACTTCTTCGCTATTCAGCGGAGTCTGCAATTCATATACTTTTTTCATCACATTCTAACCTCGGCGTGCCGGGCGGAGTGGCATTGAATATTAACGGCCAGGGGCAAACTGGCTATATGGCATGGAGCCATATTTATCCTGACCCCCAGAGAGGTTGTTTTTCCTCCCAGGCCCATGGGACCGAGACCGATTTCATTGATTGCCGCCAAAAGTTCGCGCTCCATGTCCGCAATTTCCGGATCCGCATTGTTTTCGTCCAGCGGATTGAACAACGCTTTCTTGGCGAGAATCGGAGCCAGGTCGAAAGTGCCGCCGATTCCGATGCCGACTATGGTCGGCGGACAGGGATTGGGCCCGGCCTCGGCAATCCGGTCCAAAACAAATTCTTTTATGCCTTTCCAGCCTTGAGCCGGGGTAAGCATGGTCGCCCGGGACATATTCTCACTGCCGCCGCCTTTGGCCATAAATTTGATTATAAAGTCATTGCCCGGGATTTGCTCGATATGAATCACGGCCGGAGTATTGTCTCCGGTATTTGCCCTGGTCAAAGGATGACATGCGGATTTACGCAAATACCCCCTGGAATATCCCAAGCGCACGGCTTCGTCCAAGGCCGCGCTCAAATCGCCCTTCAAACAGCACTCCGAACCGATCTGGACAAAAAACACAGCCAGTCCGGTATCCTGACACAAAGGCAGACCGGTTTCAGCGGCCATATCGGCATTGTCCAGAAGCTGTTTTAAAATATCCCGGCCGGATTCGCTTGTTTCCACCTTATAAGCCGACTGCAGACAATTTTTAACGTCGTCCGGCAAGTAAATATTCGAGCTGACAACCGCCTCGGCCACGGGTTCAATTATTGACCGCGTATGAACTTCACGCATCCGGATCTCCATGTTTATTTTTTTTCTTTCCCATTCCCGGAATTATCCTTTTAAGGGCATGAAACCCCATTTTGCGCCGCATGTAACCCAGCTGATCCTGTAAGGGGATATCTTTAGGACAGACATCTTCACAGGCCAAAAGCCCCATGCAGCCGAAAATGCCCTGATCCGTTCCGACGACATCAAAATAATCTTCCGGTGAACGTTCATCCCGGGGATCAATCATGAATCTGGCAATTCTGTTCAGGGCCACCGCCCCGAGAAAATCCTCGCGCATCTGGGCTGTCGCGCAGGCCGCGATACAGCATCCGCATTCAATGCAGCGGTCCAGCTCGTATATTTCCTCGGCCAGATCATTCTCCATACGTTCCTCATCGGCATCCGGATCAAATTGCTTTTCCGTGTGCACCCAGGAGCCGACCTTTTCATTCATGCTTCTGAACCAGGTTCCGGTATCAACGGATAAATCCCCGATAAGTCTGAAACCGGGAAGAGGCATCAGAACAATCTGTTCCGGCAGGTCTTTTGTTTTAGTATGACAGGCCAGTTCAGGTCGGCCGTTGATAATCATCGCGCACGAACCGCATATTCCGGCCCGGCAACAAAAATCAAACTGCAGACCGGGATCCTGCTCCTCCCGTATACGGTTAAGAGCGATAAACAAAGTCATGTTTTCAGTCTCATCCAGATAAAAGGACTGCATACCCGGCTTTGAATTCGGATCCTCCGGATTGTATCTGAAAATCTCGAAATTAAGCATTCTGACCATAAATCACGCCTTTTTTTCAGCCGCAATTACCTGCCCGCCGCCATATCCGCGGTCGCCGGGAGGCAACTCCACTGTTTCCGTGTTCGGTTCATAGTTAAGTACCGGCAAATCGGCGTTTTCCGGCCAATAAGCAAGTGTCCTCACCAGCCATTCCCGATCATTTCGGGCCGGAAAATCCTCCCGGGCATGCGACCCGCGGCTTTCTTTTCTGGCCAGGGCACCTCCGGCAACGCACAACGCTAATTTTATCATGCCCGGCAGGCGAGTGGCCAAAGACAATTCCGGACTCGCCCCCAAACCGCGGCTGCGGAGTCCAATCTGAGTCGAACGTAAATAAATATCCTGCAATTTATCCACAGCCAATTGCAGATCCTTTTCATTCCTGAATATGCCCACATAGTCCATAAGTACGTTCTGCATTGCATTGCGCACCTGATAGACATTTTCATTCCCCTGACCCTTTATGATATTCGTGACGCGCTTTTCCTGTAACAAAAGCGCGTCACTTACTGTGCTGGTCTTAAAGACAGTCTCATGCCCGCGCAAAAACTCCACCACCTTTTCTCCGACCAGCATGCCGGCGACCACGGTTTCCGCCAGGGAATTACCCCCCAGGCGGTTAAACCCGTGCAAATCCCAACAGGAAGCCTCTCCGGCGGCAAACAGCCCTTTTAACCCGTAGGCATGACCGTCTTTATCCGTACGCACGCCACCCATGCTGTAATGCTGGGTCGGACGCACGGGAACAAGTTGAACGGCCGGATCACGGCCAAGAAAATCAACACATATTTCGTAAACTTCCCGCAGTTTTGTTTTTAAATGCCTGGCCCCCAGATGGCGAATGTCTAGCCACAAATGATCGCCGTAAGGACTCTTGACGCCGAATCCTTTACGTATATGCTCAGTCATGCGCCGGGCCACCACATCGCGCGAGGCCAATTCCGCCTTTTCCGGTTCATACTCGGGCATGAACCTGTTTTCATTAACATCCAGAAGAGTCCCGCCGTCTCCCCGGCAACCCTCGGTTATAAGAATATCCGTAGGCACAAGGCCTGTCGGATGAAACTGAACGGCCTCCATGTTACCCAGGGGGACCATCCCGGAATCAAGAACAGCGGCCTGGGCTGAGCCTTCATTTATGACCGCGTTGGTCGATGCCCTGTATATTCGGCCAAAGCCTCCGGAGGCGATCAAAGTAGCCTTGGCCAGATAGGCCCGCAATTTTCCGTTTTTCATGTCCCTGGCCACTACCCCGAAACAATTTTCGCCGTCATGAATCACGGAAAGCATTTCCATCCGGTCATGCACCTGCACTCCGGCCTGAACAGCTTTGTTATCCATTGTATACAAAACCGCGTGTCCGGTTCCGTCGCTGCAATAACAGGCCCGCCACTTGGCTGTGCCCCCAAAATTACGGGCGGTTATAAGTCCTCTGCTCTCTTCAGGCTCTTCCTTTTCCTTTTTTTCACCGCCCTGGTAGAAAAAAGACCGGCCCGGCTCCACCCGGTTCCAGGGCACGCCCCAGAAGGCTGTCTGCCTTATAGCCCGGGGGGCGTTATCCACGAATAATCTGGCAACCGCCTGATCACATCCCCAGTCCGACCCCTTGACGGTATCCTGAAAATGAATGTCCGGGCAATCTCCCCGGCCCTTTATGCAGTTGCCCAAAGCCGCCTGCATGCCGCCCTGGGCGGCAGATGAATGTGAACGTCTCGCGGGAACCAGACTCAATGCGATCACGCTGAATCCCGCTTCCGCGGCCTCGATAGCCACCCGTTCACCGGCCAGACCGGCGCCAACGCACAATAAATCCGTATAAATAATTTCCGTCATAAGTTAGCCCGCTTAAAATTATTAAAAAACGCAAATATTCACCACTCAAAAAAATTATTCGATTTTTGCGTACATTTGCTAGAGCCCCCGATATTCTAATACATTGCGACTGGGGGGAGGTACCGAAATAATCACTGAAAATAAAAAACAAGAAGCGAGACAATATCCAGGCACACAAACAGGCCTACTCCGGCATAAATTATTTTTTTTACATTCGCCCGGTTGGAACGCCGGATAGCTCCCCACTTTACACCGATACGATATATACCCGCGCCCAGATGCAGAAAAACAAAAAACAAAAAAAGAAAATAAAACCAGAACCATAAACCCTGATGCAAATGATGGGCAGATTTTTCAGCCGTTATCGGCAAATCATTCAAAAGGACCCATATATGGATGGAAC
>JBNJHA010000100.1:0-6195 GCA_051748085.1 Thermodesulfobacteriota bacterium | reverse complement strand
CTTGGCAGCTTTGTTAAGCTTTTCGGCGTAATGAGGAAGCGTTTCGTTTATTCAGAATGACATCAAGTGAAAGGGAATCCTGGTGGCATGGATATTTCTTACTTTTTTTGCCCAAAAAATGTTGTTAAATTTCTTGATGTAAGATAATATTTGATCAGTGGTGCGGATAAAATTTGAACCGTTGTTGGTAAGATATTTTAATACACCGAAATTGTTAATTATCTTACAAGAAAGCTTAACATGCTTCATTTCTCTATAAATATCTAGTTTTGGTTTAATCCATAACTTGCGATAATAATATGCTGGAAAAATTTTTTGAATATCGACGCCTGGCTTTCCTGGTATTGACCGCGTTGTCTGTTTTGTTTCTGTATGCCATTTTCAAGGACTACAAACATTATCTGGCACATGTTTCCCTGCAGGAGGCAGCGGTTGAACGCTGGGATGAACAAGGCGAATATACCGCCCGTATCTTGTCCAATTTTTTTTATGAACGGCGGGCAGATATGCAAAATATTTCCCGCTCAATAACCATCAATAATTATTATCACAGCCGTGCTCTGGGCATGTCAGAAGAATACGGTTTAAAAGGGCGGGTTGCGCACACGCAGAAATTTTTGCAAAAGCAATCCAAACTCTGGAATGAGCAGTATCCGGGCTTAGTGGAACGGATGCTTTTCTGGGATAGACAAAAAGGCATCCTGGCTGATTTTAAGATCGGCAATGTGGAAGTTGGTCTGGATTTCGAAAAAATCGTGTCCAGCGACATTCCCCAGGTGTTGGTTATCGGAAAAAATATTCCCAGGCTGGTTGTGACCGCGCCGGTAATGTTCGGCAATTTGAAAAAAGGCGTCGTGGTTGTTTTTTTATCCGGTGCCTCTATTCGCGACAGGTTTTTGAATGCAAGATATTGCTCGGATTCATGTCTCAGCATTTTGCGTGCGCTTGACGGTCCCTGGATTTGTCCGGCGGGAGGCAATTTTGTTTCCGAGTTAAAATGCGGCGGCAAGGAATTTGCCCGGTTTGTGGCCCGGAAAAGAAAAAATCCGGATTTTCTGACTCAAAAACAAAAAATTTCCGGAACACCGCTGGCACTTGTCAGGATGACCGCAAAAGAAAGCTTTCTTGGCCATTCTTCTCCGAAAAATATTCTGGCCCTGATGCTTGCGTTGCTTATCCTGACGGTTGTTGTGTATATCTTTTTTATCCGTTCATTCTGGCGCAATAAAATGCTCGGTATGCAGGTCGAACAGGAGGAAAAACAGCTAAAAGACCTGGACCGGATTAACAAGCAGCTGGAAAAAGAGATCGCTGAACGCTCTAAAACCGAAAAGGCGTTGCGCGATGCGGAAAAAAGATTTCGGGATATTTTTGAAAACGCCAATGACGGCATTTTTCAGAGTACCGCCGACGGAAGATTTTTGCGGGTCAATCCAGCGTTGGCCCGCATGCTTAAATATGATTCTCCGGAAGATATGGTTAATTCCATAAATGGGCTTGAAAGGGATTATTATGTTTATCCCCGCATGCGTGAAAAGTTCAAGGAAATAATTTTACGCCAGGGCAAGATTGAAAACTTTGAATACGAAGTAAAATGCAAGGATGGATCAAAACTCTGGATTTCGGAAAATGCCCATTGCGTGTATGAAACGGGAGGCAGGCTGGCATATTTCGAGGGCATGGTCCGGGATGTGTCTCTGCGCAAGCGATTGGAGGAAGCTCTGGTAAAAGCCCGGGACGCGGCGGAAGAAGCGAACAGGGCCAAGTCCTCCTTTCTGGCTAATATCAGTCACGAGATAAGAACCCCACTGAATGCCATTCAGGGTATGGCTGAATTGCTCAAGAAGAGTCCGATAGGCCCGGAGGAAAGAAGGATGGCTGAGACCATTTTTTCATCCGCGGTCGATCTGCTGGGAATAATTAATGATCTTCTTGATTTGTCAAAGATTGACGCCAAGCGTTTCAAACTTCGTTATGAAGAAATCGATCTTCCTCGTTTTTGTTCCAGGATAATAAAACCTTACAAGCATATTGCCCGGGAAAAAGGGCTGGAATTGGAGATACAGATTGATGCTGTTCCCCAATTTGTTCGCATCGATCCCGTTCGCCTGCGTCAGGTTGTGACTAATTTAATCGGCAACAGTATTAAATTTACGGAAAGCGGACGAATTGATTTCATTGTCCGTGCAGAATCCGAAGATGAAAAAGAAATATGCAATATAAGTTTCGCGGTCCGGGATACCGGGATAGGCATTCCGGAAACGGAACTGGAAAAAATATTTGATGATTTTGAGCAATCCCAGTCCGCCCACACGCACCGGATGCGGGGGACCGGTCTGGGCCTCAGCCTGGCCCAGAAATTTGTCCAATTAATGGGCGGAGCCCGTATTGCGGTGACCAGCCAGGAAGGGCGGGGCAGTACATTCTGGTTTGATTTGCCTCTGGAAGTTTCCGACGGAAGCACAATCCGCGATGCGGAAAGCGAAGACTGGGACGGGGAGGCGGATTTATCCGGACTGAAAGTGCTGGCGGCCGAGGACAATCAGGTGAACGCGGAGCTCTTGCGCAGAATGCTCGGCGTTCTCGGGATAACCGCTCCTGTTATTGTCGATAACGGGCGCAAGGTACTCGATGTTCTGGATGAGGATTCCAGTTGGGATCTTGTGCTTCTTGATCTGGAAATGCCGGTAATGGACGGTCGGGAGACGACCAGAATAATAAAGAAGAATTTTCCCGGTCTGCGCGTGGTTATCATGTCCGCGCATGCCCAGGCGGATAACAGGGCGGACAGTGTTTTTATCGGAGCGGATGATTTTGTAAGCAAGCCGTACACACTGGAAAAATTGCACAGTGTGTTCGGTCGTTTTATCGCGGATAACGGATTGGAAATAGAAAATAAAAAGGAGTCAAAGCGCGAAACCGGGGAGGCAAGTCCGGAGGAAAGCGGTTTTGATAATGAGAGAGTTATTTATCGGACTGTACGCGATTATCTTGGCAGCGAATTTTCCATGCAGGAAAATGAGGTCCGGGAAATTTTTGAAAGCACTGTGAAAAGTTTCCAGTCTTCAATCGAGGTCATCGAAAAGTCCCGAAAAGAAAGTGACTTTAAAGATATACGTAAAGTTGCCCATTATTTAAAAGGGATGTTTGCGAATATCGCCTTGCCGGAATTGTCCGCGTTGTGCAAGGCAATGCAGGAAGCGGCTGAAAACGGTGATCAGCAACAATTAGACCAGGTATTGTCTTCTTTAAAAGCCAAAGGAAGGGAACTTTTGGAGTAGAAATGAAAAATAAGAATAATTCCAAAAAAGAAAAATCCGGATTGGAAAAGGAATTGGCAAATGATTTCTGGATTCAGGTACTCAACTGCCTTCCGGTGAGCATTTTTTTTGTTTCCGGTACCGGACAAATTCTTGTAGTAAACTATCCTCTGCTGAATATGCTGGGTTTGAGCCGGGAAGAGATTTTAAACGAAAAAAAAGTTATTGAAAATATCCTGGGCGAAGCAAATCAAAAGACGATAAACGGTATTCTCAATGCTCCCTGTTATCAATCCACGTGCAGCATAAAACCGGCGCAAAAAGACACGGAACTGATGGTGCGCATTCAGTCCACACGCCTGAAAGCCAGGCGGCAGACGTTCTACATGGTGGTTTTGCAGGATTTGTCCGACAAAAAAGGGGCCATTGATTTTGTTTTTTCCCGTTTAAGAGAGATGGAAGTCGGGTTTTCTCTTTCCAGGAGTGCTTTAAATCGAATCGGGGAAGGAATTGGCAATGAAAGATCAAGATTAAACTACCTGTTGAAATTGAACGCGAGCATAAAGGAAGAGTTGGGAGAGGATGAAGTCCTTGAAGCTGAAAAAAATGAATGGACGGATTCCTACATCCGTAATTTTCTTTCCAGGCGCGAATATCAGATTCTTATGCTCTTAAAAAGCGGTGCCAGATTAAAAGAAGTAGCCCGCGCTATCGGCCTGGATGTGCGGACAGTAGGGACATACAAATCCAGGGCTCTGAAAAAGCTGGATATTCATAAAAAAGAGGAGTTGGAGCGCTTGTTCAAAAATATAGGTCCATAGTTTTGATGATTTTTTTATTTTTTGTGTTACGACCAGCTAGTTCGAAATAAAGTCCTGGCGTTATCCCTTCTTGTCATTCTGAGGAAACGCTTCGCGACAGAAGAATCTCTCAGTGCAGCGGGTTGGGCGGCTTGGCTGGATTTTGAGCATAACCATGATTTCATCCGGACTGATTCTTTTTTCTAAGGCATATTTCTGGCGGCCGGCAAGGCCCGGCCGGAGATTCTTCGCTCACTGCGTTCACTCAGAATGACATCCGGGAGCGGATCGTAATTTGATGCCCTCTGTGCCAATGAGAGTAAGGCAAGGCTTGGCAGCTTTGTTAAGTTTTTCGGCGTAATGAGGAAGTGTTTCGTTTACTCAGAATGCTATTGGAGAGTGACTTGTGTTTCGAGGTTCGGACGTAAATGATGTAAAACAACGCCGATGGTTGCCGAAAATTTAGGATGGACGTTATCCCCTCTTGTCATTCTGAGGAAGAGCTTCGCGACAGAAGAATCTCGTTTTTGACTGGTCTAAAAAGTCCGGCTGGAAAGGAATAATCGGCGCAAGGCATTAAAAAAACGCAGTCTGAAAGCAAAAAGAATAAAAAATTAGCTGAACAGTTATAAATTCATAATGTAATTGACGTCCTTGTTTCCCGAAGGTAAAAGATAGATAATAGTGTAACCAGTTTTAGGTTCACGGCAATTTTTTGCTGCTTCTGAATCGTGGGCCATTTCCAGGATTATCCTTCCCTGATGGAGCTTGAATATGCATGTAAAACATTCCTCCCCTGATCTCGGCGATCAAGTTGAACTTATAGATATTCAAGAATCCAACAATATTTTCCGGAACTCTTCGGCAGGTATTTTTAACGCGTCAATCTTACGCAAGCGGTTATGTAAAAAAAATATGTAAAAATTTGTAAGAATTTGTTGCCATAAAAAAATTGTTTTGATAGGGGTCAAGGTAAGACACTTCATTGCATGTTTTTTATTTATTAACTTGAAGAGGGGGAAGGTATGTTTAAAAATTTGAAACTTGGGGTCAAGATAGGCGGAGGATTCGGCGTGCTTATCCTTATTGCCTGCATTCTTGGCGGGTTAGCCGTGTACAACATGGGCAATGTTGAGGAAGAATCCACTCGTCTGGAAAAGGAATATGTCCCGGAAATTCGGATCTTGTCCGATCTGGAGGGCAATTATTTAAATGCCAGGGCCAGTCTTATCTATTACGGCTTGACCTATAACGAAAAATTTCTGGGTCCGGGTCTAAAAAGACTGGCTCAGGCCGAGGAAAATTTATCCGAGGCCAGAGATCTGGTGGCCGAATATCCTGCACTGACCATGCTTAAGAAAAAAGTCGGGGAGATTGGCGGGTATATAAACGAATATGATAAGCTCGTGAATTCCATGTCCGATTATATCAAGCAGGCTGACGGAGCCAGAAAAAACATGGATGAAGCCGCGGCAGCATATATGCAGGACTGCAATGCCTTTCTTATCACCCAAAACGACATGATGCGCCAGCTCATCCAGGACAACGCGGCCCAGGATCGGCTGCAGGACAGACTGACCAAGATCACCCTGATTAATGATGTTATCGACCAGGGCAACGATGCCCGGGTAGGTAATTTTCAGGCTCAGGCCACCCGTGATCCGGAGCTTTTTGAGTCCAAGTATTCCAATTTTGAGGTTGTAAACGATAAACTGGATGAATTGCGGTCGATTACCAGGAATGACGCCAATCTGCGTCAGATCGCAAGCATCAGGAAGGCCGGAAATAATTACAAACAGGCTATGCAGGAATTTCTGGCCGCCTGGAATGGTGCCAACGATGAACTGACCGAAGCGGGCAATGTCGGGGGCGAACTGAGTAAGGCCAACGCCGAAACCGTTCAGGCCGGTATGGAAGGGACCCAGGAAATAGCAACTCAGGCAGTCAATTCCCTGGGCCAGGCCTCGACTATTATGATTATTGGTCTGGTTATAGCTCTTTTAATCGGAATTATTGTCGCCATTATCATTACCAAGGGCATCACCGGCCCGGTGGGCAAGGGTGTGGAATTCGCGAAAGCCATGGCTGAAGGCGATTTCACCAGAGAACTGGATATCAGTCAGAAGGACGAGATC
>JBNJHA010000099.1:0-6214 GCA_051748085.1 Thermodesulfobacteriota bacterium | reverse complement strand
AGCGAGGCGATATCCGCGCGCATGAGCTCGCGAATGGCCAGACCGGCCGCGTCGTCCGCGGCGGAGTTGATGCGCAGGCCGGACGAAAGTTTTTCCGTAGAACCCGCCAGGTCAGAGTAAGCTGTTGAAAGATTGCGGGCCGAGTTCATTGCCATTAAATTGTGATTGATAACCAGTGACATAGTAATTCCTCCTTGATTTTTCAGGCGGCTTCCCTGCCGCCCGTGGTCTTAATTTCTATATCGACCTTGGAGGAAATTACTTTAGGGGTGAGTTGAAAAAAATTGAGCCGGGACTAATGTTGTTTGCGGTAATTATTCAGGCAATTTTCAATACACGGCTCGCAATTTTCGCATTTGCCGTGCTCGCTGCACTGGCGGGCAAAGGCCGCCAGCCAGTCTTCACCGGTTCTGGGGCAGGTCTGTATAAACTGGATAAACCGAATGAGCTGTTCCATGGCTTGATCATCAATATGATGCTCTATCCGGCAGGCATTGGCTTCGGCCGCCTTGATCGGCAGGTTCAGCATATTGTGCAGAAACTCGGACAAAACTTTGTGCCTGTGGACGACCTTTGCCGCCACCCGAAAGCCTTCCGGGGTCAGGGTCACAGAACTGTACGGCTGATAATTGACCAATGCTTTCTCGGCAAGACTGCGCATCGCTCCGGTTACCGAAGCCCTTTGCACGCCCAGCCGGTCAGCAATTTCCGAGGGTTTCGCCCCGCGTTTCTGTTTGGTTTCCAGCTCAAAAATTATCTCCAGATAATCTTCCAGACTGGGAGTAAGTTCATACATAAAAAAAGTATAAGCCAATTATAAAAAAATGGCAAACAAATAGTTGCAGTGTCCAAATCGCGAAATGCGCCCGATGCAGCCACGGCTATTCACTCTCGATCTCCCTTCTGGCCCATGCGGCGTCCATGCCGCGTCTGGAAGCGATTGCCTCCAGGTTCTCTTCGGCATCTGACGGACGTAAATAAAGCGGGGGAGTGAATGTATGCGAATACTGGCTCTCGCAGGCGGCACGCAAAAGAATATCCGCGCCCGGGTTATTAAAAATCTCCGGCAAGATATCTATCCGGGAATCTTCAGGAATCAATTCCGGATTCCGGGATACTCCCGAGCCAAGCACCCGGCAGTCTCCACTGCCGGCAAGCTCCAGGCGCATTTCGTGCACGGAAAAAACACGTGGCATGCCAGCCGGCATCTTTTGCGGACAATCAAACTTCTGGGCATATACCTGCTTTTGCCTGGAATGCACGATGCACCACAACGGACCGTTTACAAGCAAAGCGGGAGCGACAGCCAGGAGCGGAAGATAGTCCAGTCCGGCCACCGGAACATTCGCGGCCTGCGATAATCCGAGGACATGGGCGATACTCATGCGCAGACCGGTAAAACTTCCCGGGCCGCGCACATACGCGATTCCCCGCAGGCCGCCGGCATTGATTCCAAAATGATGCAAACCCCGGGCAATGCTCGGGGCAAGCAGAGGCATGGCCCGGCCCGGGGCATGAAAAGATTCGCTCCAGGCGCATCCCTGCAGCCCGCCAAGGACCACCTGCAGCCGCGTCTCGGCACAATTTACGACCAGATACAAAGGGTCAGCCAAAACTTCTCCAAAGATCATTGAAAACGGCCAGACACATTAAGGCCACCAGAAAAGCCAGTCCTATCCGGGTGGCGATCCCCTGCAGGCGCTCATCAAGCGGCCTGCCCAGTATCGCCTCTATGCCGAAAAAAAGGATATGCCCGCCGTCGAGGACAGGAATCGGCAACAGATTCAGCAATCCGAGGTTGATGCTGATAAGCGCGGTCACGGCCAGCAGGTTGACCAGCCCCTGTTCGGCCTGTTGGCTGACTACCTGGGCAATCATTATCGGGCCCCCGATATTATCCAGGGGGATAACCCGTTCGACCAGTTTTATAATACCCTTTACAGTCAATACGGTAAGCGCCCAGGTTTGCGTAGCCGCGGCCCCCCCGGCACTTAACGGAGAAAGTGCGGAAAACACCTTTTCTCCGGAAGCCATGATGCCTACCTGGGGAACCAGCTTTTTTTCCCCGAAAATATTTTTGCGTTCGACTAATTCCGGATCGACTTCTATTTTTTTGCTGCTCCCGGAACGCTTAATGTGCAATAATATAGGATCGCCGCCGCTGTTTTCAATTGCCGTGGCCAGCTCCTCCCAGTATTGTACAGGCTCTCCATTCACACTTTGAACAATGTCCCCGGACTTGAGGCCGGCTTCGTACGCCGGCAATTCAGGGGTGACTTCGCCCACCTGAGGAAGCATGTGCATCTGCCCCTGCGCCCAGAATATGCCCCAATAGATCAAAAAAGCCAGGACAAAATTAAATATCGGTCCGGCGGCAACCACCAGGATCCGATGCCAGACAGGGCGCAGACTGAAGCTGTCCTCCCGGGTGAAACCTTCCGGCAATTCAGCATCCGGTGTCTCCCCGACAAGATGAACATATCCGCCAAGGGGTATGGCCGACAGGCGATAATCCGTCCGGCCGGATCCGAAGCCGAATAGTCTGGGTCCGAATCCCAGGGAAAACGTGGCCACTCCGATTTTGAAAAATCTGGCTACTAAAAAATGGCCCAATTCATGAAAAAAAATGAGCAAACCCAGAACCAGAATTACTGCGACAATACTTAACATATCTACTTATCCATTTCCTTGTCTAAATGTACGCGCACTTCCCTGTCCAAGGCAAAAATATCCTCCAGGGTATTGATTTCCTGTTCGCGAAAAAAACCCAGAGCATGTTCAACCAATTGCGGAATGCGCATGAATTCAATCCTGTCCAGCAAAAAAGCGTCCACGGCCGACTCATTGGCCGCGTTGAGGACAACAGGCAGACTGTTCGCCCCCTGTAGAGCCTTTAAAGCCAAATCCAGACAGGGAAACCTGTTTGGGTCCGGATCTTCAAAAGTCAAATTTCCCACCCGGGCCAGATCCAAAGGCTGAACATCAGTGCGTATTCTTTCCGGATACGAAAGACAATAGGCTATGGGCACCCGCATATCCGGTGTTCCCATGTGCGCCAGCACGGAGCGGTCACGATATTCGACAAGAGAATGGACAATGCTCTGCGGATGGACAACCACGCCTATCTGTTCCCGCGGAAGCCCGAACAAATGATGGGCTTCTATGACTTCCAGGCCCTTATTCATCATCGTAGCGGAATCCACGCTGATTTTGGCCCCCATGGACCAGTTGGGATGGTCCAGGGCCTGTTTGCGGGTCACACGGGACAATTGTTCCCGGGACCATGTCCGAAAAGGCCCTCCCGATGCGGTCAGCAATATACGTGAAAGCCCGGACGCACTTTCTCCGTCCAGACACTGAAAAACAGCGTTGTGTTCTGAGTCAACGGGCAGAATGACCGCTCCGGACCGGCGCGCCCGCTCCCGAAGCAAGGTTCCGGCCAGGACCAGGGACTCCTTGTTGGCCAAAAGGATTACCTTGCCTGCGCCCACCGCCGTATATGCCGGCAGCAATCCGCTGGCCCCGACCTGGGCGCAAAGAACCATCCCGGCTTCAGGAAGCCCGGCCAATTGAGCATAGCCCGCTGACCCGGCAAAAATTTCCGGCTGATAATCCGCCGGAAAAAACGCTTTTAACCCGGGAATCATATCCGCGTTCAGAACACCCAGACATAATGGACGAAATTCCAGGGCCTGTTTGGCCAGCAATTCGATATTCCGGGCCCCGGCCAGAGCGACAACCTGAAAGCTTTCCCTGTGTTCACGAATAACATTCAGGGCATTGGTTCCGATCGATCCCGTACTGCCCAGAACGGTCAGGCTCCGGGGCCAGGAAAGAGGTTTTTCGGGGGACAGGGCACTGATATAATCCATATTACTCCAAGGCAACAATTACAAAGGCGTAAATCAGAACGGGTTGAAAAGCTTGCTGATAAGGGCATACACGGGGACGACAAAAAGCAGGCTGTCAATTCTGTCCAGGATGCCGCCGTGCCCGGGAAGAATATTCCCCGAATCCTTTATATTACAGCGTCTTTTTATGGCCGATTCAAAAAAATCACCCAATTGGGCTGCCGGATTTAAGGCCAGAGCCATCAGCATGAACTGCCACCAGGGAATCCTGCCCCAGATAAGACCTATCGTCGTAACCACAAAAAGCGTGGCCAGCATTCCGGCCAGGCTGCCTTCCCATGTTTTTTTGGGGCTGATTGACGGCCAGATGCGGTGCTTGCCAATCCAGGAACCCGCGTAATAACCGGCGGTGTCCGTACAGAATGCGGCCGCAAGGACCAGAAATATTTCCGCCGGAGTGAAAGTGATAAAAAATCGCAGGACCAGAGGCAGATAAATGAGCCCGGCAACCGCGACCATAAACTCGCTGCAAACGGCCTTATCTCCGGACAAACTGTAATGAATAAGAAAAAAAACGCCCATCAGGCAAAAAATGAGGGACAATCCCAGATGCAGATAACTGGAAAACAGGGGCTGGGGGACCATGAGCAACAGCGCGGCGGAAACAAAGGCTGCGGCTTTCAAAAATATATTTTTTTTCCATTCCCAGAAGAATGAATAAAATTCCCACATTCCAAGCGCGGCAAGCAAAAAAAGAGCAAAACGAACAGCCAAACCGCCCGTATAAGCCACGACACCAAGAATCAAAAGCAGAACAAGGGCGGTAACCAGCCTTTTAAAATGCGAACTGACAGGCATTTATATATCCCCGAATCTGCGTTGTCTGTGTGCGAAATCCTCAAGGGCCTTGTCCAGCTCATCGGGTCCAAAATCAGGCCATAAATCAGGCGCGAAATACAATTCAGCATAGGCGGCCTGAAAAAGAAGATAATTGCTCAATCGTTTTTCTCCGCTGGTTCTGATAACCAGATCCGGATCAGGCTGCCCGGAAGTATATAGATATTCGGCAAACAAATCTTCGTCCACCTCGCGGGGATCAACACCGTCGCTTATCAACTTTCGGCAGGCGCGGATAATTTCATACCGGCCCGAATAATTCAGGGCCAGGTTAAGATTCATCTCGCTGTTTGCAGCGGTTTTGGAGCGGACCTGTTCGACCACGGCCCGTGTAACCCGGGGCAGGCCTTCCAGCTCGCCGAGGACGTTCAGGCGTATGCCCTGTTCCAGAAGAGAATCAAGTTCGGACTTTAAAAAGACACGCAAAAGATCAAAAAGAAAAGAAACCTCTTCCTTGGGTCGTCTCCAGTTTTCCCGGGAGAAAGTATACAGCGTGAGATGTCTTATGTTAAGCTTACGGCAGTGCGTGACTATTTTCTTTGCCGCCCGGGTTCCGGCCCGATGGCCTTCACTCCGGGGCAGTCCCTTGCTTTTGGCCCAGCGGCCATTGCCGTCCATTATAATCGCCAGGTGCGCTGGCTGCTTTGCGCTTGGCAGCTTAAATCTCCATTATCTCTTTTTCTTTTTGTTCCAGTACATCCTGGATCTTTTCCACAAATTCATCCGTGATCTTTTGGACTTCCTCCTGCCCCTTGTGCATTTCGTCCTCGGTCAAGTCCTTGTCATTCTTTTTCTTTTTCAGGGCGTCATTTTCATCCCGGCGAATGTTGCGAATCACGATCTTGGCGTCCTCGGCCATTTTTTTGGCCATCTTGACCATATCCTTGCGTCTTTCTTCAGTCAAAGCCGGGATATTTATCCGGATCAGCTTGCCGTCGTTGACCGGATTCAAGCCGAGATCAGATTTTATTATCGCCTTTTCAATATTGGCAAACGCATTTCTGTCCCAGGGCTGGATGGCAATAGTCCGGCTGTCCGGGGTGGACAGGGAGGCCAATTGATTCAGGGGAGTCGGAGTACCATAATATTCGACATTCAAGTCCTCCACCAGACTGGTTGACGCCCGCCCCGTACGCAGTTTGCTGAAATCGTTTTCCAGGCTCTGAACCGCCTTATCCATTCTTTCCCGGCAATCCTTAAGCGTTTCCCGCATATTAACCTCCTTGAACAATAGTTCCCACTTGTTCGCCGCTAACAATCTTTTTTATATTTCCGCGGTCAAAAAGATTAAATACAACTATGGGCATATGGTTGTCCATACATAAAGATATGGCCGCGGAATCCATGACCTTGAGTTTTTTCTGCAGGACCTCGATATAGGTCAGATTTTCGAATTTGACCGCGTCGGCTGACAATTCCGGATCTTTATCATATATTCCGTCCACCCGCGTGGCCTTGATTATCGC
>JBNJHA010000098.1:0-6281 GCA_051748085.1 Thermodesulfobacteriota bacterium | reverse complement strand
CGCAAAAAAATTAGAGGTCCCGTCCAACGCCGAATCCGGCATGGATGGCGTCTATGGCCTGACCAACCTCCCGGGCATCCCCCACCACCCGGGTATTTATGCCCAGGGCCTGGAGATCGTCCTGCAAAGGGTTACAGGCTGCAGAGCCCAAAGCCAGGACCACGCTGTCAGCCGGGATTCTGCTCTCCTGTCCATCCTTATCCACAAGCACAGCCTGTTGTTCAATGCCCACAGCCTGGGTTTTGGTCTTGACCTGGACGTGAAGCTGGCGAAGCTCTTGCAGCATGGTCCAGCGGGTGCTCTTGCCGATGTCCTGCCCCACTCGCTCCAGCATCTCCACCAGGACCACCTGATGCGTACCGCGCAGGCATTGGTGGCGCAAAAATTCGCAGTCCTCCACCTTGTTTTCCAACAGGAACTTGAGCTCATCGCCACCCAAGGTTCCCCGACGGGCCAGGGTCAGGGCGCATTCCACACCGACAGCACCCCCGCCCAGGACCACCACCCGCCGACCGGGCCAGACGTTTTTTTGCAGCACGTCCCAGGCCTGAAACACATGGGCCTGGTCCACTCCCGGCAGCTTTGGGGTCACGGGCCTGGCACCGGTAGCCAGGATCACGGCATCCGGATTGGTCTTTAATACCTCCTGGGCCGATGCTTCTCGCTCCAGGCTGACCCGGATATCGGATCTGTCCACCGCATGGGCCAGATCCCGGGCCAGGGTGGCAAACTCTTGCCGTCCCGAAGGAGCGGCCGCCAGCCACAGCTGGCCGCCCAAACGGTCCGATCCTTCCCAGAGCTGCACCCGGTGGCCTCTGGCCCTGGCAGCCAGGGCTGCGCTCATCCCGGCCGGGCCGCCGCCAATAACCAGGACTTCCTGAGGGCTCTCACTGGGAGTGATTTCGGTTTCCAGTTCGTGTCCGGCCCTTGGATTGCACAGGCATTCCACGGGCTGTAAACGAAAGATATTGTCAAAACATCCCTGGGCGCAGCCGATGCAGTGCAAGATTTCCTTTTCCCTCCCCTCCCGGGCCTTGAGCGGAAGGTCCGGATCAGCAATCAAGGCCCGGCCCATGGCCGCCATATCGCACATGCCGGTACCGATGAGTTCACGGGCCAGATCCGGATCGTTGATACGGTGGCTGGCAATGACCGGCAGGTCTGTCTCTTCCCGTATCTGCCGGGCCAGATAGGCAAAGGCTCCTCTGGGTACGCAGGACACGATCTGCGGCACTCGGCCTTCGTGCCAGCCCACATTGACATTGAAGGCATCCACCCGGCCCTCCTCAGCCAGGAACCGGGCCACAGCCAAAAGCTCGCTGCTGTCCATGCCCTCCTGCATAAGATCGTTTCCGTTCATGCGGACCAGAAGCGGAAAATTCGAACCTATGTGCTCTCTGACTGCATCCAAAACCTCCCGGGCAAAGCGCATCCGGTTCTCAAAGCTTCCCCCGTACTCGTCCTCCCGCTGATTGGTCAGGGGGGAAATGAATTCACTGATCAAATAGCCGGTACCGGCCAGGATTTCCACCGCATCAAACCCGGCTTCCCGGACCCGGGATGCAGCCTGGCCAAATCTGCGCACGATCTCCTGTATTTCCTCGATTTCCAGAGCCCTGGGCCGCTCACCAGTCAGCTTGGAGGTCAGTGCCGAAGGAGCCACAGCCTGTTGCCCATCCATGAAAAAAGAGAAATTGTACCGCCCGGCATGATTGAGCTGGATACAGCTCTTTGCCCCCTTGTTCTGAATACTCTGAGCCAGCTCCCGCAGGCCGGGAATGAATTCATCCGTGTGGGCCCCGATGTTCAGCGAGGACCCGGACTGCTCGTCAATAGTGGCAAATCCAACGCAGATCAGTCCGGCCCCACCCTCGGCCCGCCGGGCATAAAAGGCCTTGATCTGCTCGGTCACCTGTCCTTTGTCGGCCATATTCAGATGCATGGCCGGGAGATAGATCCTGTTTTTGACCTGCAGGGAGTTGATCACAATGGAAGAAAACAAGGGATCGCGCATAAACTCTCCTCATATGTTTTTTAAAATCCCAAATTGCCTTTTCCTTTGTTCTTGACCCTGCTCTCCTAATAGACCGGTCGTCTATTGTCAATTAATTTGTATGGCTTGACACAAAGATTGCAAACGCATAGACAAGAATTTGCTGTCGCCCCCGTAGCTCAGGAGGATAGAGCACGAGATTCCTAATCTCGGTGTCGCGTGTTCGAATCGCGCCGGGGGCATAAGAAAATCAAGGGGTTACGGTAAAAAATTTGTAAGCAAGCCGTAGCCCCTTGGGCTTTGTAAGCACATTGTAAGCAGCAAAAAAATTTTTAAAAAAATTGTAAGCAAGCCTGTAAGCAGTTCTGTAAGCAAAAAAAAAGCCGGGGACCACAGCCCCCGGCCCCCTGGTTGCTATCCGTAAAGCTTCTGAAACATCTCCTGGGCGTCATCCCCGATTTCTTCAAGGATGTTTGAGAGTCCAGCCATATAATAGTCGGGGTCATTGGTGGAGTCACCACCCAAGGCCATTGTCGCCGCCTCCAGAAAGCGGATCTTGGCGGTCAGCATACCCATTCCCTCGGATACGTCCGGGACCTTGGGTTGTTCCTGCTCCCGGTGCTCATCCATGCTTGTGACGTTATCCATCACCGCACCTCCTCATCCAGTTCAATCAACTCTAGCACTAGCTGATAAATCCGCTTTGCCTTGTCCGGGTCCTCGGCCTGGATCTGCGCGAACCTGTCGGCCAGGCGCACTAGAGAATCATGGCCCGGTTCATTCCTGCAAGAGTCCAAGAATTCCTGGAGTTGGTCCAACTTGCCCTGGTCCACTTTTGAGCTTAGATTCTGTTCAGACATTGCATACCTCCTATGCAGGTTGCAGTGTTTAGGGCCTGGTCAGGTCTGCACCACCTGGCCGGGTCCGTTGTATGATCACCTCCCCACAGTGGGGAAGGTTACTCGCTTTGCGCTTTTTGCTTGGTCCGCTCTCTATACATTTCAAGATCAGCCCGGTTGTGCCACATCAAATCATGTCCGTAGGCCTTTTCAGCCCTGTTGATCATGACTGCATAAGCTGACTGAAATATCTCTCCATGTTGATCATTGTCCTTTTCAAAAAGCATGTGTGAACAAATCGAAAATGAATCGTTGCGCCTCTTATGATACCTCATGGCCATTCTGCTTGCTGCCACATGGGCTACCTCATGGAGCATTGTGCTTTCATGAAGGTATTCCTCATTTAGCTGAACCTCACTGGATGCAATTAAAAAATCGCCGTATCTTTCATAAGCCTTCTTTGCAGACACAAAAGCATCAGCAAACAAGGATACCGGTCGCAATGTTATAGGCTTTGCCATACCACAAAATTGTTCCTCTTCATCTTCGTCAAAACCTTCATCACTGTATGTCCACACCTGAATGACCATCGCCCCCGGTTTAAGCACTGCTTTTCCAAAATCCGCCAGGGCAATGAATTGCCAATTAGGTGGAGCAATGCCTTGTGCAAAATCAATCATCTGTTTTTCCATCTTGAGCTTCCTCATATTCCTTGATCAACCGCTGTAAGCACTCCATCATCAAGTCCTTGATACTGCGTTCAGTTTCCACAGACAGCCGCTTGATCTGCTTGTGTTCATCCGGGCTAATCTTCAGGGTCAGCGTTTTCCAATCGGTCATTTATTCACCTCCGTCATTGTTTGATTGTATATTACTGAATTACTTTTTTACTGTCAATCCTTTCAAATAAAAAAGCCGGATTTTTTTTCAAACCCGGCAATTCTTTTGCATTCTCTTATATATCAGCTAGTTATAAAGCCACAAATTTGCCTTATTTTGATTTGCCCCTACCCTTACCCCTCGGGACACAGAAAAAAGCCAAAATACGGCCACTGTGAAGGCCTTTTTCTTAAGCTGTGTAGTCAAATATTATTACAAGGGCACAAAAAAACCCGCATTTAGTAAGACAAGAGGGTTGCGGATAAAGCTTTGGTAGGCATAAAAAAAGGCCGGACTTGAAAAGTTCGGCCCAAGAAATCCGTTGTGAATGATAAGTCTTTCAGCACTTATGTGGGAATAAGAAAAAACACAAAAAAAATCTATTCATTATACCATGATTTTTTAAGCCTATTTGAAAGTTTCTTCATTTCAAGTAGGCTTTCTTCAGATTTAATATCATGATTTTCATACTCAAGACAACATTTGAGGCTGTCATAATTTATATAAGTATCAACTATGTCTTCTGTCTGATCCCTATCAAGATTAGAGATGTTAACGTGGCACTCATCATTAGTACCAGAAGGCTCGTAACTAATACATTTACATTTTGGCAATATTTCAGTTGTAAATCTCCAATAAATTATTGGGAAGCCACTGGGTGCTCTATAGAAGGCCATGATGTGTTCGCATACTGTATGTAAATATCTTTGTTCTCTACAGGTGTCATCAAATGCCGAAATGCCGCTTCCATCGCTCGAACACTGAAATGCGGTAGGTCTGAATCGTTTTTTTCTCTTGTCATAATCGAAGGCGAGGTTAATGACTCTGACAAATTTGGTTGACTCTTTTTGAGAAACCAAGAAATCCTCCTGTTAACATCGCTCAAAGGAAATTCACCTAATACCTCTTTTGTGTAATCTTTACCAATACCTTTTTCATGTGTTATTCTACATCTCAAATCATTTATCATTTGGATATCAAGAAAATGATCGTCATTTTGAAAGGAAATGGTTATTGTACCATCAATTTCAGGATATACCTCAGCCATCAAATCATACTTTCTACCCTCTCTATATATCTTTTTTGCACTTTCAATAATATTTCTTGAAATATCAGTACCATCACCAAATTTCCATCCAGGTTTTAGTTTGGAAAAATCATCTAGTTCATTTACAATACGATCTTTTCCTGTGTCATGACTTTCGAATATTATTGTGAACCCGGAATCTTCATAGGTAGACATATTATTTGTCCCCTTTTTGTTTTGCAAAAAGCTTATCATTGATTCTATCTGTTGTCATTATCTGATTATCTGTCGATGTTTCTAAATCATGAATCATTTCATGCAGTTTACTATATAATGTTTTAGCTAAAGTATATGAAATATTTAAAACATACTGCGCTTGATTATTTGTTTTGAGAATAATCCCCACATCTGCATTGCCTATAAATATAGTAAAACCGTTTGCATAAATCTTTTGAATGTTTGGGTCATTTAAAATGTCATTAATATTATCGGCAGGCGCTTTCTGACTGGCAACATCTGTAATGTTAGCATCTTGAGTGCCATTTGTCGACATAACTTACTCCAATTATAAAAATGCAACAACTCAATTGAGCTTTGATTGTATATAAACTGATTTCCTTTATCAAGAATTTTTTCTGCAAAGATTTCAATTTCTATACTCACATAAGTAACTTATTCCTAAAAGCCCGCCCCATTCCCAAGAGACGGGCCATGTTGAAACTTTTAAAAATGTGAATTAGTCCATGATTATTACCAACTATTCTAAAACATAGGAGGAGCCTATGCGGTTTGAGTACCATCTTTTCAGGACTGATTTTAAAAAAGACTTGGAGGTTGACTTAAACCAGCTTGGAAACGAAGGCTGGGAGTTGATTTCGGTTTGCCCAAAAATGATCGAACCAATTCATGGTGGTGGAGGTTCTATGAATACTCCTGGCGGAATTGAAACCCCCATGCCAACCTACCTTGAGCATTTCGCAGTTGAAGCATTAGTCACAATGAAGCGTCCACTTCAAGATTGATTACCTTTCTATCGTTTCCTTGTCACTAGGCAACTCTTCAGCGATCGGCCCCTTATCCGTTTTCAAGGTTTGAGGAATTAAGAACTGTCTGATTGTCCTCAACTCATCCCTAATTTCAAACAAGACATTGACGAGCGGGGTTGATTCAGCCTCGCTCTTTTTTATACTCTCCATATTTCCTCCAATATAATCTGGTTTTCATTTACCACAACACTTCTTATATTTCTTCCCGCTCCCGCAAGGGCATTGCGCGTTCCGTCCAGGCTTTTCAGGGCCATTTCCTGGAGTCTGAGCTGTGGCCTGGGGTTTGGCCTGGGCCTCGGTCTGATTGTCGAAATATGCTTTTGACTATTTTCCGGCCCGCCCTGCCGTAGTATTATTTGACCACACTCAGGACGGGCCATAAACCAGGCGGCCTCCAGCCGAACATACGTACCAGGAAGAGGCATCTGGCGGCTATGCGATATGCTCAGCCGGGCGGCCTATTCAAAGTCTGATAGCTGTGCCTTGCCGGTCACAAC
>JBNJHA010000097.1:0-6342 GCA_051748085.1 Thermodesulfobacteriota bacterium | reverse complement strand
TTTAACAAAACCTGAAATGTATTGCACAGATGCTTGAGATGAACCTCCAAATAGACCTCAATTTCCAGACCCCCGGAAAATTGAAGGCTCCTTGTCCAAAACCGTTCCCCGGTTTTGGACAATATTCCGCGCTTAAAACTTTGCGTACTTGGTGCCTTGGCGGTTCAATATTCTTGAATATTTGAGAAGCGCATGCGCATCGACCGGAGCAAATCTCCATTATTGATCCCGGTCCATCTTGCTCCAGATATTATGCTCAATCCAGGTCTTGTCCCACCATTCCACAGGATTGACCGGATATCCGGAAATCAGCGTGGCGAAGTGCAGATGATCTCCTCCGGCCAGTCCGGTGGCTCCGGTGCGGCCGATGATCTCACCTTTCGCGACTTCTTCCCCTTTTTTTACATCGATTCTGCTCAGATGCGCATATAAACTTTGCAACCCCAGGCCGTGATCGATTATAACCACGTTTCCATATATACCCATGAACCCGGCGAACACCACTTTCCCGGAATTGGCGGCCGGCACCTTGTCCTGAGCCACCGAGGCCAGATCCACTCCGAGATGTCTTTGCCTGTCAATTTCTTCATCTTTATAATAATAAGTTCTTTTGTCTCCGAACCCGGCCCGGGTGGCAGCCGGCTGCCGGATAAGCGCCCCTTTAATATTCAGATCGTTGTCGGTCCGGCGCCCCACTTCACGAAGCGTTGCCCGATTCTTTTCCCTGAGCTCCCGATTGACCTTCAAAAAAAGCTCGAGCAAATCAGTTTCCTGGGGATAAATACCCTGAAACTGAGGCATTTTGGCCCGCAGAAAGCTGTCCGGAATATTTATTCTATCCTGTTTATATTTTCTGGAATTTACATGGTAATAAAAACCTGTCTTGTATTCATTACCCGCCCTGTCTTCAGCCAGAAGCCTGGGCACATCCGAGTCCGGTTCAGCGTCAAACGGAAATGAAAACAGGCAGTAATAATGGCCGTTATCCTTTTTATAGCCGGGAAAAAACTTTCCGCCTATCTCCACCCCGCATTTCGGGACATCCTCGGAAACCTCGAAAACAACTAGTCCGCTGCCGCCCTGGTTCAGATTATGTCTGGTACTGACCGTGGAAACCAGGGGCGGCTTGGTGTCGAGCATCATTTTCTTTTTCAAAGTCCGGGTATTGCCTTTCCACCAATTAGTCCATGAATTATCAGTGCAGGAAAGCACTAAAAAGAATTCTCCCTGTTTCATTTCCTCCAGAGGCAATTTAAATTCCTGTTCGATTTCCTTTACCCCCGAGTCCATGCTGTCCGCCAGAATTTGGACCCTGGCATCTTCCTGAATCAGGCCGACCTTTATTGATTTTATGCCCATGCCCGCGTCCCGGGCTTTAACAGTAAACGCTTTCTGTCCATTTGTATAAATCGTATCCGGCAACAGGCTGATTTCCGGTTTTTGCCCCTCGGCGTTTAAAAAATACAGGGTACCTCCTCCAACCATCAGCGCAACTAGCGAAATCAGCAAAAAAAATCTTATAAATCTGGCCTTCATTGGTTATCTCCTGAAAAATGTTTATTATTGAATATTGGTTACTGTTCAGCACATTAAAAAGTTCACCGAATTTTCACGCAAATTTTGTGAACAAATATCGATTAAATAAAAAATAAAAATACTTCGGCTGATTTTAATTTGCAAGCGTATTACAATATTTAAATAAATATGTTGAAAGGATTACCTATAATAAACAAATATGCAATTTATTTTTTTGGCTTGCTATCTATTAAAAAATTTGATTAATATGTAAGAAACTTATTGGTTAAACTTTGAAAAGGGGATTTTCCCCTTTTCTCTCAAACAATTGTCAGGAGGAGGGTATGAGTTTAACTAGACGTGAATTCGTCAAACTCTGCGGTGGCACCGTGGCCGGACTGGGGATTTCCCAGATGTTTAATCCCGGCCTGGTCAAGGCCATGGATCAAGCCGCGCAAAAGGCCCCGGTTCTTTGGATCCAGGGGCAGGGCTGTACAGGATGTTCCGTTTCATTGCTTAATTCGGTCCATCCATCCATTAAGGAAGTTTTAATCAAAATCATCAGCCTGGAATACCATCCCACGGTCATGGCTGCTGAAGGCGAAATGGCCCTGGAACACATGTACTCCATAGCTGAAGAGTACAAGGGGAAATTCTTTCTCGTAGTGGAAGGTTCCATTCCCACCGCGGCCAACGGCCTGTATTGCCGGGTCGGCGAAATTGGCCACAGGGAAATAACCATGCATGAACTGACCAGGCAACTGGGCAAAAAAGCGGCAGCGACTCTCGCGGTCGGCGCCTGCGCCACCTATGACGCCGGAATCCCAGGTGCTGCGGGCAATGTAACCCAGGCATCCTCGGTAAACACCATCTTTAACGCCGACGGCATAAAAACTCCGGTCATAAACGTACCGGGCTGCCCCGCCCATCCGGATTGGATGGTAGGTACTGTCGCGCATGTACTCATGTACGGCGTGCCCGAACTGGACAGCAACGGCCGGCCGGTAATGTTCTTCGGACGCAATATCCATGAGAATTGCCCGTACCGCGGATACTATGAAATGGGCGAAATGAGCTCCACTTTCACGGACAAGGAAGGCTGCCGCTATGAACTTGGCTGCAAGGGACCGTATGCCAATGCCGACTGCTGGAAACGCCGCTGGAACGGCGGAGTCAACTGGTGTGTGGAAAACGCGGTCTGTATCGGTTGCGTGGAACCCGGATTTCCGGATGCCATGTCACCTTTCTATATGGCCATGTAATTGAACGCTATTAGGAGGATTTAACCTATGAGTGGATGCAAAGCAAAACAGGCCCCGGCGGCCGCTGCGGCCGGCGGGCAGAAAATAAAGGTGGCCGTTGATCCGGTAACCCGGATCGAGGGGCATCTAAAAGTTGATGTGGAGGTCAATAACGGGGTGATTACCGATGCGCATGTCCATGGCGGCATGTACCGCGGTTTTGAACAGATCCTGAAAGATCGCGACCCGCGTGACGCCTCCCAGATAACCCAGCGCATATGCGGTGTGTGCCCCACGGCTCACGCCACCGCCTCGGTTCGCGCGCTGGATGATGCATTTAATATAAAACTGACCACCAACGGACGCATTGCCCGCAACCTGATTCTGGGCGCCAACTACCTGCAGTCGCATATACTGCATTTTTATCATCTGGCCGCCCTGGATTATGTAAACGGACCGGAAATGGCTCCGTTCATTCCCCGTTATAAAAACAACGACGTCCGCCTGGACAAAAAGACAAACCAGATCGGCGTTGATCAGTACCTGAAGGCCCTGGAAATCCGGCGCATCTGCCACGAAATGGTTGCCCTGCTCGGCGGCAAGATGCCGCACGTGGCGGGCATGGTTGCCGGCGGAACCACACAGATTCCGTCAGCGGACCAGATCGTGGCCTACCTGTGGCGCTTCAAAAAGGTCATGGCCTTTATCGAAGAGGAATATCTGCCTCTTATCTATCTTTTGGGAACCGCTTACAGCGATCTCCTGGAAACCGGCGGCGGATACAAAAACTGCGTTTCCTACGGAGTATTCCCCATGGACGACGCGGAAAACAACTTCCTGCTCAAACCGGGCATTTTTACCGAAGGCAAGGATTATCCGCTGGATACGGACAAAATCCGCGAATTCGTCAAATATTCCTGGTTCAAGGACGCGGATACCAACAAGCATCCCAGCGAAGGGGAAACCCATCCCCAGCCGGAAAAAGACGGCGCGTACAGCTTTATCAAGGCCCCGCGCTACAACGGCAAGCCGCATGAGGCCGGCCCGCTGGCCCGCATGTGGGTTACCAATCCGGAGCTCAGTCCGGCCGCGCAGAAAGCCGGATTCAAACGCATGCGCGACTTTGGAGACAAGGCATTCTCCATTCTCGGACGGCATATTGCCCGGGCCGAGGAAGCCTATTATGTTGCCAAGGCTGTCAGCCAGTGGCTGCAGGAGGTAAAACCCGGAGCGGAAACCTACACCAAGGCCGAAGTGCCGGAAAAGGGCGAGGGACTCGGACTTACCGAAGCCCCGCGCGGCTCCCTGCTCCATTATGTCGATGTTAAAGACTATGTGATAAACAAGTATCAGATCGTGGCGGCAACCATCTGGAACGCCTGCCCGCGCGACGACATGGGTCAGATGGGCCCGATAGAACAGGCCCTGGTCGGAACTCCGGTTCCGGATCCAAAGTCACCGGTAAATGTGGGGCGGGTCATCCGCTCCTTTGATCCGTGACTGGGCTGTGCCGTGCACGTGTTGCACGCAGAGTCCGGAGAGGAATTCGTGATAGACAATGTCTGCGAATAAATAAATCCGTTAACGACCAAAAACAGGTATTGACTACCTGATAAAGGGCCGGTATTTCCGGCCCTTTACTTTTTTAATCAGGGGATAAAAACCGGAGAGGGACATGAAGAAACTGCTGGTTCTGGGCGTGGGCAATATCCTGCTTATGGATGAAGGCATAGGAGTGCACGCGGTAAGAGAAATATGGGACAAGGAATGGCCGGAAAATGTCGAATTCCTGGACGGAGGAACTTTTACCCAGGATCTATTCTATGTCTTTGAAAAATACGAATACATACTCGTCCTTGATGTCATCCGGGCCGGCAAAGAACCCGGCACCATATATCGGGTGGAAGAAAAAGATCTGGTTGAGAATGAAAAGCAGGCCCTGTCCCTGCATGACATTGACCTTCTCGACTCCCTGCGCATGGCCTCTCTGCTCGGGAACAGGCCGGGACTTACGGTAATCGGGATCGAGCCGGAAAAAATCGATTGGGGCACTGAAATGACGCCCACTTTAAAGGACAGATTTCCGTTTTTTGTCGAAAAGTCCGAAGCCGAAATCAAGGCAATAATAAGCAGTTGGGAAAAAGAAGCCTAAGGCTGGTTATGCCCCCAACTCAAGAAAAGACTATTAACCGCCCGTTCGAAGACTCACTCATGACGCAAAGGTCGCCAAGGAAGGCTGGGAGTTTTTTTCATTTGCCGGGCAACCCCGGTTAAAAGACTGCGCTTTTAACGGGGCAGGCGGCAATTGAAAAGGTAGTCTTGTCCAAAACCGTTACCCGGTTTTGGACAATACATCTGCTTCGCTTCATAAACTTCGCGTTCTTCACATCTTGGCGGTTCAAAATTTTTGTTTTTAATAACAATTTTTAATAAATAAGCTACTAAAATATTTCATATTTTTTTACGGGCCATAAATTTTAGCCTGCAAACGATGGAGAAAAAGGTGCATACAAAATTCGTCCTTTCCGTACTCGGCCAGGACAGGCCGGGCATAGTGGCTCTGGTCACGCGGATTCTGGCTGACTACAAATGCAATATAGAAGATCTGACCCAGTCTATTCTGCAATGCGAGTTCGCGGCCATAATCATTTTCAGCGCTCCGTCCGATTTTAATCTGCCGGAATTGGAAAAAGATTTGCAAGCAAAACTTGCGGCCTGGAACTTATCCGCCGGAATCAAAAAAAAATTGTCCCGGGAATCCGATCCGGCCCCGGCTCAGCCTTTTGTGGTAACCACTATCGGCGGCGATCAAATCGGACAGATCGGCAGACTGACCTCGGTCTTGAAAAATTTTGCCTGCAATATCACCAAAATAAACGCCATAAACCGCAGTGAACTCTACCCGGAAAAAGTAGTCATGATATTTGAGATCGATGTTCCTTTGGACGCGGACATCCACGCCCTGAAAAAAGCCCTGGGCCGCGTGACGGATGAAATGCAAATAGACTTTTCCGTGCAGCACAGAGACATTTTTGAAAACATTCACCGCATATAAATTCGAGGACAATAATGCTTTCCGAACGTGAAATCCTTTCCACTTATGAAATGGTCAAAAACGAGCATCTTGACGTGCGCACCGTGACCCTGGGCATATCTCTTTTTGACTGCGTGTCCGATGATCTGGGCAGATTCCAGGATAATATATACAATAAAATAGTCCGCCTGGCCGGTCCTCTGGTTCGTGTATGCGATGAAATCGGTGACAAATACGGTCTGCCGGTTGTCAATAAACGGATATCCATCAGCCCGGTGGCAATCGTGGCCGCTCCCTTCAGCTCCGCGGAAATGGTTAAAGTTGCGCGGGTGTTAGATCAGGCCGCGGCTGATGTGGGCATCGATTTTATAGGCGGCTTTTCCGCATTGGTCGAAAAGGGCATGACCCCGGGAGACCGGGCTCTTATCGATGCCCTGCCCCGGGCGCTTACTTCAACGGATCGGGTTTGCGCCTCGATAAATATTGCCTCCAGCAAAGCGGGAATCAACATGGACGCGGCGGAACACATGGGGCGGATTATAAAAGAAGGGG
>JBNJHA010000096.1:0-6477 GCA_051748085.1 Thermodesulfobacteriota bacterium | reverse complement strand
CGAAACGCTTCCTTGTTATGTCGAAAACTTTAAAAAGGCTGCCGGACTTCAACCTTTTCTTTTTATACCCTCGAATACTTCCAGAAAACTGTCCACTTCCACCGGTTTAGCCAGGTAATCGTCCATGCCGGACTGTAAAAAATATTCCCTGTCTCCCTGCATGGCATGGGCCGTGATGGCGATTACGGGAATATCCCTGTTCTCTTCCCCGGCCTCGCCGTTTCTGATCGCCTTGGTTGCCTCAACGCCATCCATAACCGGCATCTGAATATCCATAAGCACGAGGTCATACGGATTCTTGCGCAGTTCATCCAGGGCTTCCCTGCCGTTTTCCACGCTTCGGACCACATAATCCCTTTTTTCAAGCGTCCTTGCCGTGCAGACCTGATTAATCTTATCATCTTCAACCAGGAGTATTTTCATAACCGAAACAGTTCGTTCCGAATTTCCAGCGGATACCCGGGGGACTTCCTTCTGCCTTTCAGTCCGGTCGAATGACAGACAGAAATAAAAAGTGGTTCCTGACCCGAGTTCGCTTGAAACGGAAATATTGCCGCCCATAGCAGCCACAAGTTCACTGACAATGGCCAGGCCGAGGCCGGCCCCCTGAAATTTACGCGTGAAACCTTCATCAGCCTGGGTAAACGGTTCGAACAGATAATCCATTTTATCATCCGCAATGCCCATGCCGGTATCGGAAACCGAAAATAAAATTTTAAACCCGCCTTTTTTATTCACCGGCAGCGGATATGCCTCCACATTTATAGTCCCTTTTTCTGAATATTTTACGGCATTGCCGATAAGATTGTTTAAAATCTGTTGCAGGCGGGACTGGTCGCCAACCAGCATCCTGGGAATGGAGGAATCAACATGAAAATTGAGTTTTAATTCCTTTTGTCCGCAGGCCGGTTGAAAAAGCTGCTCAACAATGCGCATCGACTCCATGAAATCAAATGGAGCATTGTCAATGCGCACCTTTCCGACCTCAATTCTGGATAGATCAACGATGTCGCTCAGCAGATTCACAAGGCGCTTGGACGACTTGAGCGCGATATCCACGCATTCTTCCTGTTCGGGATCCAGGGTAGTAGTTTCCAGTATTTGCAGCATGCCCATGATACCGTTCATGGGCGTGCGCAATTCATGGCTCATATTGGCCAGAAAATATGATTTGGCGTTATTCGCGGCGTCAGCCATGTCTTTGGCCTTTTGCAATTCTTCCTCGAACTTCTTTTTATCCGTTATTTCCTCGGTTACTTCCACCGCATGCGTGATTTCGCCCTTGTCATTCCTTATAGGACACCCGTAAATCTGCCAGATTCTTCCATCCGCGGTTTTCTTTTCTCCCTGTCTGGTTTCGCCGGATTCAAACGCTTGTGCAACCGGACATCCAGCACAAGGTATACTGTCTTCGGTCCAGAATTCATAACAATACCGCCCCTGGATCTCATCCCGGCTGTGCAATCCTGCCGATTCCAGGGCCGCTCTGTTCGCCCATATTATTTTATGATTCGAATCCTGCAGAATAACATGGTTCCGCTGATGATCGAGGATGGTCTGTTTTTCAATTTCAGCGTTAAGCAGAGCCAATTCATTTTTTTTCTGCTCGGTTACTTCCCGGGCGAATTCAACAACGCCCTGCAATTGTTTCCCCTGGTCATTTTCATCATGAACCGGAAAAGCACTGATCAACCACGCCCGGCCATCCGGGGTGACGTATTCCATATCCTTGACCGCCTGTCCGGATTCAAAACACTTTAAACTCGGGCAGCCCGGACAAGGTTCAGTACTTTCGGCCCATAATTCATAACAATGCCTGCCGCACATATCCTCCGGGGTTAAGCCCACGGATATAGCCGCCCCTTTGTTCGCCCATTTTATGCGCAAATCCGGAGACTCATAAAACGCTATTATATCGGAAGTACTCTCCAAAATAAGCCGCTTATCACGTTCGCTCTTTTTCAGTTCCGTTTCCGCCTCCACAAGACGTTTTTCGGTTTTTATATCATTGAAAACCCGGTTAAAAACCTGAGGCAATACTTTAGTCAAATCAAATCCCTTGACCAGATAATCTTTGGCCCCGAGTTTCATCATTTCCACCGCGATTTCTTCATCTCCATGCCCGGTCATGGCCACGAAATACGGTTTATGTCCCAGATTGATAAGAGAGCGCATCATCTCTATGCCGGACATATCCGGAAGCCTGTTATCCAGAAGCATGACCGTTTCCGGATCAGTCTGGTATTTTTCAATGGCCTCGGTTGCGCTTAAAACCCCATCCGTCTTAAAACCGGCTCTTCTAAGCGATTTTTGTGCCAGATTATTAAGTCCTTCATCGTCATCGACAACCAGAATACGGGCGGAAACATTTTCGATCTTTCGTGAATCCTTGTTTATTTCCGCACGTGCCCCTTTATTCATATTTTTCTCCATTAAGATTCGGGACTTTGACCACGGCCAGAAACATCCCCAATTGCCGAATAGTCTTCACAAAACTTTCGTAATCAATAGGTTTGGTGATATAATTATTACAACCCAGTTCATGACATTTTTCCACTTCACGCGGATCATCGGTGGTGGTGATCATAACCACCGGCAATTTGTGCAGTTCCGGATGCCTTTTTATTTTTTCCAAAACCTGCACCCCGTCCATCTTGGGCATGCGAATATCCAGCAAAAGTACATAAGCGGCGTTTAATTTACGCTGTTCTCCCTGCCCCCCGGAAAAAAGAAAATCAATAATTTCCTGCCCATCCTTAAAGTGTTTTACCTTGTTAATCACTCCGGCCCGCTTCAGGTTCTTCCTTATCAATCCGGCATGCCCTTCATCATCTTCGGCAACAAGAATAACCACATCCTCATGCATAAGCAGATTCTCCATGTTTAAGTATTTCTTATCCGGAAATGCAAAATTTTCCGAATGGAAACCAAGAATCCAGGATTCATCGCAAAACCGGTCAAATCATTTTTCCGGATACGGCAGGGCGAAATAAAACTTGCTTCCCTTGCCGGGTTCCGATTCAGCCCAAACCGAACCTCCGAGTCTGTCCGCAATCCGGCGTATGATTGTAAGTCCCAAGCCGTCACCCTCACTGACCCCCGGATGCAGCCGGTGAAATATTTCAAAAATATTATCCAAATGTTCCGGGTTGATGCCGATCCCGTTGTCCTGCACACAATAAACGGCCCATTCTTCATCCGCTTCTGCGTGAATACTGATAACACCGGGACGATTTTTGTCCAAGTATTTCAAGGCATTGCCGACCAAATTTGAAAATGCCTGATTTACCTGAATCTCATCTCCACGGCAGGGAGGCAAATCAGAAACTTCGATTTTTACTTCCGCTTCTTTTATCTGGAACTCTATCGCGTCCAATACCTTGGTGATCAAAACATTCATGTCCAGCGTTTCAATTTCCAAAGCGGCTCTTCCGGTCCTGGAAAGGCGCAATAAACCGGACAGAAGCTTGTCCATTTTGGAAGCGCTGGTCTGTATAAAGCGCAGGGATTCCGGAATTTCTTGCTCCAGAATGGGTTTGATCGTCTGGAGCATGTCCGTATCTTCCGGCAATTTTGCCAGCTCCTGCTTGAGATCATCCACGCAATAGCTGAGTTCCCGGCTGTAGCCGTCAATATTGACCAATGGGGAACGCAGATCATGCGAAGCCACATAAACAACCTGCTCCAGTTCGGCGTTTTTGGCCTGCAGGTCCATATTCAAGCGTTTAAGTCTTTTTTCCCATTTCTTACGCTCGGAAATGTCCTGCACAATGGCACTGAAACCTTTAATCTGCTTATGTTCATCCACAAGCGGACTCAAAAAAATTTCCACCGGAAAACGCCTGCCGGTTTCCGACAAACGCTCTGTTTCATACTTTTGCGGATTACCGCTTTCAAAAACCCGGCGCATCCTGTTCTCCTGATCGGCCACCAAATCCTCGGGGCAAAAATGCGAAATGGGCTGCCCCAGGGCTTTCCCGGCGGGGCATTCATAAAGTTTCTCCGCTCCGGGATTAAAGAGGGATATCCTGCCGTCCAGAGTAAGGGTAACGATGGCGTTGCTGCTGGAGTTCAAAACCGCGGAATATTCGCGCATGGTTTCTTCCCTGCTGGTCATATTTTCCAGCGCCCATATCGCGTAGGCAATATCCTTGCCCACTTCCAGAAACAGGGATTGCTCTTCCTTGTCATGAGCGAGATGATAAGGGATGGACACGCTCAGCCAGCCATAGATCCGATCCGCGTGTTCCAGGCGCATGGTGAATCCGGCCCGGCCGCAGTACTTATCCGCTAACGGACAATCCGGGCATTGCAGGACCGGATCATCGACCACGTTGAGTCCGCCTTCCTCCAATGCTTTCCGGGCACAGAACGGAATATGTCCCTCCCGCAGCCTGGAAGCCATTACGGCAAATTCGCCTTTGAAACCGGCATGAAAAAACTGATCCGGACTTTTATCCTTAACAAGAGTAATCCACGCATTTTCAAAACCGCTGGTCTCGATTAAAAGCCGGCAGGCTTCATTCAATAATTTACTGCGGTCATTTTCGTGCGTTATAAGCTGATTGACGTTTCTGATCGCGGTCAGAACCCGGTTTATATGTTTGACCCTGGCATGCAGCCTGGCTCGATGCCGGGCCATGCTGGATATAATAGCCCCCCCGAACAAAGCGACCACAATGTACAAAGAACGCATAAACATATCATGCGCTCCCACGTCCAGAGCCGCTATTTCCCAGAAATTCTTTCCGGGGTTAAAAAAATAGTATTCAACAACGGAATCCGTGGACCATAAAAATATGCCGGTCAGAATCGCTCCGGAATAGATAACCGCCGACTCCCGCTCCGCCGGTCTGTGTTCTAGGCCGAATATCCGCCTGACCAGAGGCAGACTTAAAAGAACCTTCACGCCGAGAAGCAGAATATAAGCAGTCAGGATATGCTTTATAACAACTGTATTCACCCAGGAGACGGGAACATTATCCCAGGTAATCGCGGGGTTCCAGGGCGGCGGATTAAAAGAAACCAGCATGCGGAAAATGGTATAAAAACCAATCGAACTGAGAATTCTGAATGGGATCTCAACCGCAAAATCGGAAATATACCATTTATAATTTTCCTTATAGCGGCGTTTGTCCGCCCAGTATCCATGCCAGACGATCCAGGCGCTGAAAATGGGGACACTGTAGAATATTCCGAAGCCGTCCCCGCTCCACAGCCACCACATGGACTGGCAACCACCGGCCAGAGAGGATAAAAGGCCATAGCGCCAACCCCAGGCCTGGGCAATAAAAAGGGGAAAAAAAAGACCGAGAAGTATGCTGACTTTAAAGGAAGGTGAGTCGAAAAGCTGAAAATCCAGAAAGTTCAGCCAATAACCAAGCAGGCCGAATATTATGGAAATGCTTATCTTAAAAAGATTGTATTTATTTTTGTTTAAGCCGGCCATTTACTCCTCTGAATGCAACAGAAAATATTTAAAAAACAGGTCGTGTTTACTGTACATCCCATATTTGAACATGGCAACTTCTTTTATTTTCCAGATAATTATTCAGCACATGCAGAAAAGTTCACCGGATTTTGTAACTATTCAGCACACGAAAAAAAATTGGTGAACAGATACCGAATTTTTTGCGTGCATCGGCTGCAGACGTACCGGGTAGCACTTTAGTCATCCTCCGCATCCCGGCGATAAATATTTTCATCTATTTCAAGCAGCGGCACCCGCATCCGGCTGAAATCTTCGTTGTTTCCACTGATAAAAAAACCACCGGGATTGATGAATTCGCAAAATTTGCGCAAAAGTACTTCCTGAACACTGGGATGGAAATAAAAAAGCGTATTGCGGCAGACAACAATATCCATTTGTTCCCGAAGAGTGAAATCCCGGGCGTAGTTTATCTGGCGAAAGGCAACCATATTGCGCACTTCAGGCGCCACGCGGACCAGATCCTTTTCCTTTTGTCTGCTGCGTAAAAAATTGTTTTTGATTATCGGCAAAGGAACATTTTTTATTTTAGCTGCATCATATATAGCCCGGCGGGCGATTTCCAGTGAATCTTCGGATATATCCGTCCCCAGGACATGAAAATCAAATGCAGCGGGATGTTCATTGAGCATCATGGCCACTGAATAGGCCTCTTCTCCTTGTCCGCAGCCGATAACCCAGACCGCCAACTCGGAACCTGCCCGGCTGGAAAATATCTCTTCAATGCAAATATCTAATCCGGCCTGTAAAGAATCCTGATTTTCAAAAAATTTCTTTTGCGTATCAGAGACAGCATCCAGAAGATACGGCAATTCAACCTGGATGCCCTTCAGATTCTCAATGTATTGTTGCTGTTCACGCTCTTTATCCATAAATACCGTTTCTGCACCTGTCGCTCTGAGTGAACGAAACACTTCCTCATTACGCCGAAAAACTTAACAAAGCTGCCAATGTTTGCCTGACCGCCAAATTACGATCCGCCCCCGGAT
>JBNJHA010000095.1:0-6634 GCA_051748085.1 Thermodesulfobacteriota bacterium | reverse complement strand
TTCGGGAATATGTGCGCCCAGATGCGCAATTTTCTGGACCAGACCTCCAGATTGTGGCTGGAGGGCTCACTTGCGGGAAAGGCGGGCAGCGTATTCACCAGTACGGCCAGTCAGCACGGCGGGCAGGAAACGACTATCACCAGTTTTCACACCACTCTTTTGCATCACGGCATGGTCATAGTGGGCGTGCCCTACACGGAAAAGAGACTGCTTGAGATGGGAGAAATAAGCGGCGGCACGCCTTATGGAGCAACAACCATTGCCGACGCGGACGGTTCCAGACTGCCCACTGAAAACGAACTGGAAATAGCCAGATTCCAGGGCAGGCACGTTAGCGAGATTGCCGCCAGGCTTGCCGGTTGATCAGAACACTTTTGTGATTGTATTCAGTGAGTTGATTCAAAAAGAATATCCGGACGGACGGTTCAAAGAGTTCCCCTTTGATAAGCGGGCTTTATTCACTTTACGCGTATGGTGAACAGATACTGTCCTCTAATCCAAATATGAACCCGTCCATCCCGAAATGGTTGGGCAGGCTTTTTTAATGCTCCTAATACATGCGGCCCATAGCAAGGCCGGGTCAAATCAGCGCAGGGCCTCGCCCACTGCGGAAAAATCGTCATCTCCAAAGCCCAACTCCACAGCCCGGCGGTAAAACTGCATTATGGTATGCGCCGTGGGCATGCTTGAACCGTTCTCAAAGGCGGTATCCACTGCGAACTTGAGATCCTTGGCCATGTGTTTCAAAGGAAACTGGACCGGATATTCCTCGTTTCTCAGCATCTCTTCCTTCATGCGGAAAAGATCGCAGGAAAGCGGACCGGCAAGGACCACATCCAAAAGCTTGTCCCTGGAAAGGCCTCCCTTTTCCCCGAAATTGAGCATCTCGGCAAGACCCTCGATAAAAGTGCCCAACAGGATGTTTATGGCCATTTTCATCATCGCTCCCTGACCTACCGATCCGCAGCGAATGACTTTCTTGCCCATGGTCAGAAAAAGCGGCTCCAGCTCTTCCAGAACTTTGTCCTCGCCTCCGGCCAGAATCACAAGCTTGCCCTCTTCGGCCGGCTTTTTGGAACCGGAAACCGGAGCCTCAACAAAAACCGCTCCACTGTCCTTTAGCCGGGAGGCAAGCTGAAGATTGTAAGCCGGGGCCACGGAACTCATATTAACGATTATCTTACCCTGCAAATCCGCACAGCTCAAACCGTGCTCCCCGAAAATAATCCCCTCCAAAGCCTCGGGGCCGGTTACCATGCAGATGATAACATCCCCGAACCCGGCCGCGTCCTCCGCGGTAGCAGCTACATGCGCCCCCTTGGAGGCTATTTCCCGCGTCTTTTCCAAATTGCGGTTATAAACCGTAATCTCGTAACCGGCCTCCAGGATGTGCGGGGCCATGGCCCGGCCCATTATTCCCATTCCCAGAAAACTAATCCGCTTGGTCATACAGACCTCCTTTGATGCCGCGATTATTTAAGTCGTAAAAGACACTAAAATGTTCTATCCAGCAACAAATGCGTAAAATAGCCAAAAACCATTGCCAAATAATACGGCAACAATACTGATAATTCCTGCGCATAAAAAATATACGGCAATATGATAACGGGCAGAGGCACCGCCAGCATGGCCCACCAGGTATGAGTCCAGCCGCGATGCCGCCCCAAGGCCGGCAGCATGGCAAAAAAACCCAGAACGGCTGCCCACTTGTAATAGCTACAAACCATAAGCCCTAAATCAAAAGCGGCTAGAAGGGCATAAAAAATATTCTGCCCCTTTGAATCAGTATCGACATCCGGGAAAAGGGCGCCAAGGATGATTAAAATCCCCAAAACCAATAACTGTTTTGCATCCCCGGCAAACAGTCCAAACCAGACCAGAGTACCAATTCCAAGCCCTCCCAGAAAAAAAGCACCTGCAAGATGCCCTTTATATCCGGGCATAAACGCTCCTGTTTCTGATATTTAACATATTTAGATTGCCTAGATTCAGCTCAAATCAAAATGTAACCGGTTCTTATCCGGAAATTCAAAAATTCCGGACTTAGAAATATCAGGTTTCCAATTTGGTAAACAAATATATCGAAATTAACTTTTTGCCGATAAACAGGCTTAAAACATTTCCTTTTCATTTTCTTCAATGGTCTTTTCGATACTGTCCTGTAACTCCTGCGGCAACCCCATTATGTCCACGTTCAAAAATCCGCGGACGATTGTCGAAGTAGCTTCATCCTCGTCCATTCCGCGGGCCATAAGATACTCTATTTCTTCCTGAGCAATTTTGCCCACCGCAGCTTCGTGCGAAAGCTCCACTCCGGTCACGCTGCCTTTGAGCTCAGGGATGGCATGAATTATTCCATCGCTTAAGATAAGGCCCTTACATTCCAGGTGCCCTTTTGCCGGGACAGCGTTGCCTTCGATCATGGCCGGAGCGACAATTTCACCTCCTGTGGTGATTGTCCGGGAAATTATCTCTCCCCGGGTTTCCGGGGCGTTCAGGACAATTTTATTGCCTGAATTCACATAAGAACCTTCCGGAGCGACAATTATCGAATTAAATCTGGCCACGCCGCCCCTTCCATTCAGATACACCGCCGGATAGGACTGAACCGATTTAACAGCCTTTAACAGAATATAATTGCTGGAAAAAATGCCATTTTCCTCGACAATTCCCACAGTCCGCGGCCGGACAACAACATTTTCACCCCAGTTATGGACCATGGTAAAAGTCAATTTACCGCCTTTTTTGATATAAAATTCGGAAATGCCCAAGTGCATGGCCGAGCTGACTTCGCGTGAAGTCGCGCATCCGGTGATAATATGCAGTTCCGAATCCTCCTCGACAACAACTATATTATGTACATTCTGGCCCACATCATGCCCCTTGATGTACAGGCAGGTCTGGACAGGATCTTCAATCCGGGCACCTTTCTCGGTACGAATAAAATAACCGCCATGCACATTTTCAGCGGCAGCTCTGGTAAATTCATCTTTGTCTTTATCCACTGCCTGCCAATAATACTCAGGCAGCCCCTCGTACTTTTCCAAGGCATCCCTTATGTCCAGAATTTCCACCCCGGGCTTGCAGGTCTGACAATGCACACGGGAATGATCAATATGTAAATAGCTGCCGCTGCGCATTTGTTCTGCGACATCCACCCCGGACATGCGCAATTGAGCCTGATCTTCCGGGCTTAGGTCCCGCAAATCCTTGAGCCCGCCTTCCCGGGCCTGGGAAAAATCATATTTATTGAGATCAATTTTTTCTAATTCAGACATCTGACACACTCCTTATACCCATACTTGCTGATATGATCGAGAATATCCCGGGGCCGTCCCTGACAGCAGAGCCTGCCGTCAAACATCACCTGGGCCCTGTCCGCGTTTACATAGTCCAATATATACCCGGTATGAGTAATTATGAGCCCGGAAACCATTTGCATGGCCTTTAATTCCTTCATAGAAGCCTCGGGACGGGGCTCCAGGGGGCCATCCAGAAGGGCTTTGGCCGTATTGCCGATAAGAGCCATGTTTTCCAGATCCACGCCGGATTCCGGTTCATCAAAGAGTACCAATTTCGGTTTTTGGGCCATAAGCTGCAAAAGTTCGGATCTCTTTATTTCACCTCCGGAAAAACCCGAGTTTATATCCCGGTCCAGAAAATCGACAAAATTTACTTTTTCGGCCAGGGAATCGACATCCACTTCCTTGTTTCTGGCACACATCTGAACCAGATGCCTGGTTTTAAGCCCGTTAATAGTCGGCGGGCGCTGAAAAGACATCCCTATTCCCCGTCTAGCGCGTTCATGAATAGGCAGATCAGTAATGTCCTCCCCATTGAACACAATCCTGCCCCCGGTAATCTCGTACCCGGCAAATCCCATCAGACTCATCAACAGGCTGGTCTTGCCTGAGCCGTTGGGACCAAAAAGAATAAAGGTTTCTTCATCCTCTATGGACAAATCCAGCCCCTTGAGCACTTCCTTGCCCCCGATCTCAACATGTAAATTTTCTATTAACAGCATTAAATCCCTCCCAAATCAAAATAATATTTCTCAAAAATACAGGTTTCTCGACGTTGCATAGGAATTTTATTCGAGTGATCCTTTCTGATGTTCCTGACGAAAGGTTCGCATATTTTTTTGCCCTCGCCAAAAGGGGGAAAGCGGACCGCGAGAAGAAACACCAACACAAGTTTTAAAACCAAGGTGCATTGCCGATAACAAAAACGGTTTTCCCCTGGAACCAACGAGGCCGAAGGAGGCAAGCATCCCCCTTTGGCGGGGTTTAGAAAATACAGAACAGAAAGTTCGGCAGCAAAAGGATCAGGAGAATAACTCGCAAAAATCCATGCATTCCGTCGAAAAGCCAAAATACATTTGGCTTGTATTACATATAAAATTGTCGGCAACTGGTTCATATCCGGAAATTCAAAAATTCCGGATGGAAACTAATGATTATCAAAGAAAAAATCATCGTTTTGCGCGTTATGCGCTTTATAACAATAATAACATCTTTTTTCATCCTTAAAAAACTTGAGCAAAAACATGCCGATAAGAAAACCGCCTACATGCGCCCACCAGGCGATTTCACCCCCGGAGGATACTCCGACCTGCGAGGTTATTCCGGAAAAAAACTGGATCAAAAACCACAGCCCCAGAAAAATCAGTGCCGGGAGTTCAAAAAACAGAGGAATGATAATTATGGGAACTATTACAACCACTTTGGAATGAGGATAAAGAAGGAAATAAGCGCCCATTACCCCGGCTATGGCTCCGGAAGCCCCGACAACAGGTACTGCCGAATCCGGACTGAAAACAAAATGCAGGGCGAGCGCTCCCAATCCGCACAAAAAATAAAACGCGAGGAACTTTAAAGGTCCCATTATGTCTTCGATATTGTCCGCGAATATCCATAAGGTGAGCATATTGCCCAGAAAATGCAGCCATCCACTGTGCAAAAACATATAGGTAAAAAAAGAATAATATCCGCCTTCCGGATAACCGGCCCACAACGCCCATCCGGGATGGGTGAACCTGGCCGGAACAACCCCGAAAACATGGAACAGTCGGGCAAGACCATAATCGTTTAAGTGCAGAGTCAAAAGGAAGAACAAAGCATTTATGACGATAATGGTCCAAACCATAATCGGCTTATGAACATTGGGAATACTGTCGCGAATAGGGATCATTTTTTATCGATTGCGGTCAACGCCTTTATTGCCGGGTCAATTCCTGCAGGTAGGAATAAAAACGTCTGCGCTTTTTAATCCGTTGTTTTCGCAGCAAAATTTTAAGAATATGAACTTTTTTTTCAAGGTCTTTAATATCCCCTGAATTGTCCAGCAGCAAATGACAGCCGCGCAACTTATCCTTTTGCTTCCATTGCCAGGAATCAACTTTGTCTATCGTCCGCCGGTCCCAACCGCGGTTTACCAGGCGTAATCGTCTTTCTTCCTCCGGAGCAAAAACACCAATACATAAATCATAATCGGTTTCGGTATTAAATCCGGATTCAAAAAAAAGGGGGACTTCCGCGACTCCCATACGCTTTGAAGTCCGGGCAAAAAAATCATCCAATTCCGCCCGGACAAGCGGATGTATCAAGTGTTCGATTTCACGGCGCAGGGCATCGTCTTCAAGCATGGCAGAAAAAAGGGCCTTTTTATCCACCTCGTTTTCCGCATCGGATACAAACCTGGAGCCGAATGCCTTTCTTAAAATTTCCCATCCAAAACCGTCTTTTTCATACAATTTTTTGACGCAATGATCTGCGCTCCAAGTACATGTATTCAAGTCATCAAGCATTTTCAAAACTTCCGATTTACCGCTTCCCGGACTTCCGACCACAATCACTTTCTGCGGACGACGATTCAGCCATAACAAGACTTGAAAAAAATCTTTGGGAGGCGGCTGGACAAAATGCAGCCTTTCTTTTGTTTCCGGGTGGGTAAAGGATAGTTTCCAGGCATGCAGCAACTGTCGATTGATCAGTTTAAAAAGAATTTTATTCTTCGCGGCAAAGGGTCTTAAATCACCACCGCCATATACTCTGTCCCCCATTACCGGAACCCCCTCACAGGCCATATGCACTCTTATCTGATGCGTGCGGCCGGTATAAATCCGAACTCGCAAAAGGCTCCAGCCGGGACCGCGACAGAGCATTGTATATTCGGTGCACGCCTCACGGCCGCGTCCGGGACGCATGACAGCCATTTTGGTCTTTATCCGGGAATGGCGTCCGATATCGTGACGGATAATTCCATGCCCGGCATCCGGCACCCCGCAACACAGGCACAGATACTCTTTATATACATTACGCGCGGCAAATTCTTCCGCCAGAAACCGCCGCTGCTTTTCACCGAGGGCAACCGTCATCAGTCCGGACGTATTTTTGTCCAAACGGTGCACGATTCCCGGACGCTGACTTGAATACTCATGAAGTACGGGAAAATGATAAAGAAGATGATGGACCAGGGTAGGACCTTTTTCCGATTCAGCCGGATGAACGGTCAGTCCCGGAGGCTTATTCAAAACGACAAGCGCATCATCGCTGTAGATGATTTCCAGATCGCGTTTTACGGGTTCAATATTTTCTTGTGCCGGTTGCGGATAAAAACAGACAACCTGCCCCGG
>JBNJHA010000094.1:5243-6801 GCA_051748085.1 Thermodesulfobacteriota bacterium | reverse complement strand
ATCAGGGCTTCTCATGCCGGGTATAAGGATATTCCTGTTATTGCCATGACTGCCTACGCCATGCGCGGGGATCGGGAAAAGTTTCTGGATGCGGGCATGGATGACTATCTTTCAAAGCCGGTGGACAAGGATGACCTTATTCAGATTTTGGAAAAGCATCTGTCTTAATCGCGGCTCTGATTCGGATGCGCCTGAAAAAATATATTTTTGCAGGCAGTCTTAAGTTTTTCCTGGTGATCTTTACTCCTTAAGCGAAGCGGACGGTTTAAAAATGCACCTAAAAACTGGCTCCTCATATAAATCTGTGCAGAATTTTGTTGCCAGGAACCTGCAAGTAACAATTAATGCGCTGAGATTAAATGTTTTTATTAAAAATCATTGAGTTGCCCAATCGTTGGGATAATCCAAATCGAAATCGGGATCGCTATCGAAATCGAAAGAGTATGTCATTCGGTGTACAAGGAAGCCGTAGCTTATGGGGTCGATTTCGGTCCCGATCCCGAAGAAAGAAATCCTAACAAACGGATGCACTGGACACTCATTCTTCGCGCCGGTGAACTTGGCCGTGGTTACTTTCTGGATTCCTGATCCGTCATCCGGGACAAAAATGACGGATCGGGTAATCCAGTATTTTGATTTAACAAAAACCTAAAATGTTTTGCACAGATTCTTGAGACGAACCTAAAAACTTAACTTTCTTGCCCGGATTTCCATTTGCTGGTAGTAATCAATAACCGCAGTTTTTCGAATCATTTCCGAGTCTGAAATTTTGCGCATACTTTAATTCCCGGGGTATTTATGGCATCAAAAAAGCCCAGCTATGAAGAACTAAAACGTAAAGTTGAAAGTCTTGAAAAGAGGCTTTCCTCCGTGACCCGGGCCATGAAGAAGATCAGAGTCCGGGAGAAGAAATATTCCTTTATCGCTGAAAACAGCAGCGACATAATTCTCATGGCCGATGACCGGGCGAGATACACTTATATTTCACCCTCGCATGAACTGCATTTGAAGCGGGGCGACGAAATTTTGGGTGAGATAATTTTTGATCATATTCATCCCGAGGACAAGGATCGTACTCGGGAAATTTTTTTTGCTTTATTTGAGACCAGGGAACCGGCACGGGTCGAATACCGCTACAATCATCCGGAAAGGGGCTATATCTGGCTGGAATCCACGGGACAGCCGTTTTTGACGGATGACGGCTCGGTTCAGGTGGTGATTATATCCCGGGAGGTCACAAAGCGCAGACAGGCCGAAGATGAGTTAAAGGCAAGCGAGGAACGTTTTCGGGCTATTTTTGAGTCCAGCGATGATTTTATTTTTCTAAAAGACAGTGAACTGAGATATGTTATGGCCAACCCGGCCACACAGGAGCTTTTCGGGCTTTCATCCACGGAGATTATGGGCAAGGTGGATTCCGAGCTGTTCGGAGCGGAAGCGGCTGCGCACATTGAAAATTCGGATCTTCGGGTTCTGAAAGGGGAAATACTGGAAGAGGTGGATAGCAAACCGGTAAACGGTATTTTCAGGACATATCATGTAAAAAAGACTCCGGTTC
>JBNJHA010000094.1:0-5143 GCA_051748085.1 Thermodesulfobacteriota bacterium | reverse complement strand
AATGAACTCGTAGTTCAGATAGATACCGATTTTGTGATCAATTTGAATAATCGCGCCAGTTCAGAGATGCTGAATATCCCCAGGGATGAGTTTTCAGGCCGGAAATGCTTCAGCTTATTCTACGACCGGGAGGATATATGCCCTGATTGTCCGGCAATGGAAGCCATGCGCAGCGGCAAACAGGTCGATGTCCTGCGCTATCGTCCGGACGGACATATACTGGCCCGGTCGGTTTATCCGGTTTTCGATGATGACGGCACAATCAGCGGCGCTACTATCCTGGCTTCCGACGTTACGGAAGAGAAAGACGCGGAAAAAAAGCTTAAGGATGCGCTCGAAGACTCAAGGCTGAACGCCCGGAAACTGGAAAGTATGTTCCGGGCGGCTAAAATAGTCCTCAAAATGGAGAATTTTCAGGAGGCGGCCCGGCATATTTTCGACAGTGCGGCCGAATTGACCGGTGCAACCTCAGGATATGTCGCCCTGCTTTCAAGGGATGGAGAGGAAAACGAACTCCTTTTTCTTGAATCCGGGGGGAGACCGTGTTCAGTAGATCCTGATCTGCCCATGCCGGTCCGCGGCTTTCGGGCCGAGGCCTATCTCCAGAATAAGGTCGTTTATGACAATGATTTCGCGCGCAGCAAATGGATGCGTTTCATGCCCCGCGGTCATATGCGCCTGGATAATGTTTTATTCGCCCCTTTGGTTGTAGAGGGCAAAACCTTGGGAATAATCGGTCTGGCCAATAAGGATGGCGGTTTTACAGATGAAGACGCAAGAACCGCCCAGGCGTTCGGAGACCTTGCGGCCATTGCCCTGCGCAATTCCAAAACAATCGCCATGCTTGTCGAAAGCGAAAGGGCAGCCAATAAAGCCGCGGAGATCGCGGACACGGCGAACAGGGCCAAGTCCGAGTTCCTGGCTAATATGAGCCATGAGATAAGGACTCCGCTGAACGGTATTCTGGGCATGATTCAGCTCATGCAGACGACAGCGCTGAACGGAGAGCAGGAAGAATACGTGGATATGGCCCACAAATCCACAAAGAGACTGAATCGACTGCTGACCGACATTCTGGATTTGTCCCGGATAGAAGCGGGAAAAATGGAAATCAGGGAAGACCCTTTTGATATCGGGGAGGTACTTGAATCGATTGAGGATATCTTTGTCCATACGGCCCGAAAGAACAACAATACGATCAAAGTTGTTATGGATGAAAATGTTCCGAAAAGACTCCTCGGCGACAGTACCCGCCTTACCGAGATTCTGTTCAATCTTGTCGGCAATGCCTGCAAATATACAAATGACGGGCAAATAGAGGTTGAACTTGTTAAAGTGAATGATTCGCGCAAGGATGTAAACAGGCTGCTTTTTCTTGTTTCCGACAACGGTTCCGGGATCCCGGATGAAAAGATTTCCCAGGTTTTTGAGACTTTTACCCAGGCCAATGATTCCGAATCCCCTTTTACCCGGCAGTATGAAGGGGCGGGGCTGGGACTGGCGCTGGTCAAGAGGCTGGTAGAACTTATGGGCGGCAACGTGGCCATCGATAGCGAACCGGGCAAAGGGACTGCGGTTTACGTCAACCTGCCGTTCAGGATTTGCGAAACAGATAAAAGCCGGGCTGCCCGGAGGATCGAGTCTGAACATGCAGTCCCTCCGCAGGGGAGAATACTTCTCGTTGATGACGATAGTATAACCAGGCTGCACGGGCAGAGATTGCTGGAAAAAGTCGGATATGAGGTCGAGATAGCCGAAAACGGAATGGCGGCCCTGGATAGGCTGGCCCAGGGCAGTTATGGCTGCGTGCTTATGGATGTGCAGATGCCGGTAATGGACGGGGTTGAGGCCACGAAAAAAATCAGGGCTTCTCATGCCGGGTATAAGGATATTCCTGTTATTGCCATGACTGCCTTCGCCATGGTCGGGGATCGGGAAAAATTTCTGGATGCGGGCATGGATGACTATATCTCCAAACCGGTTAATAAAGATGAACTTTTGGCAGTCCTGGAGAAGAATATTTCGTAATCGTTTACTATTTGCTGCCTAAATTGTATCTGTTCACCAAATTTTTTCTACTCACGCTTTCGGCCCGCCCCGGGTATGACCGGCAGTGTCTGTAAAAAAAAGCTTGCCAGATACAAAAGAATCAGCTAGCTTCTTTCGTTGCCAAGAGACCAAGTGCCTAGTACTCTTCATTGCGCCTCCCGCCGAACATCGGCGTCTCACCGCATGAGACGTAGCTGATCACTTGCAGAAAAGCTTTTTCAATAAAAAGGCCGCATACTGGTGGTCAATAAAGCGCGGGAATTTTATATATTTTATCGGCGCTTGCAGCCGGGATTTTATCCTCAACCAGTTTTGGCCGGGTCAATTTTTATTCACCCGGTCCGCCATTCATAATCCGCGACCTCTGTTTTTGATCAAGCCATTGTTTTTCAACGTAATTTACATGTCAGGCCCATGATGTGTCTCATGGAGTGGTGCCTGCAGCTTCGGATATCTCGATTTTACGGGAACCGTCCGGATTAATCTTTATCAAAATCAAAAAGGACGCATTATGAATTTTTCAGAATTTCAATTTAATTCCAAAATACAGGCCGGAATAAAATCCTGCGGTTATAAAAATCCGACTCCCATTCAGGAGAAGGCTATCACCCCGGTATTAAACGGACGGGATGTAATGGGACTGGCCCAGACCGGAACCGGAAAGACCGCCGCTTTTGTGCTGCCTATCCTGGAAAAACTGGTGCAGGGCAAAAGAGGCCGTATCCGCAGTCTGATTCTGTCTCCGACACGGGAACTTGCCGAACAAACTTTGGAACATATTCAGACTCTCGGCCGCAGAACCGGGATTAAAGCGGTTTCCGTGTACGGCGGAGTGAGCAAGTTCGGCCAGGTAAAAAAAATCAGATCCGGCGTGGATATTATCGTTGCCTGTCCGGGACGTCTGCTGGATATCATGAATGACCGGGCGGTCAACCTGTCCGCGGTTGAAATCCTGGTTCTGGATGAAGGCGACCGCATGCTGGACATGGGTTTTATGCCCGATATCAAAAAAATAATAAAAAAGTTGCCCGGCAAGCGCCAGAATATGCTTTTTTCGGCCACGATGCCTTCGGATATCAGCCGGCTGGCCGGGGAAATCCTCAGCGATCCGGTAAAGGTGCAGGTGGATCATGAACGTCCGCTGCAGGGAATCACCCAATCTCTTTATCCGGTGCAGAGGCGGTCAAAGCCGGAGATGCTGCTTGCATTGCTTCAGGAAAAACAGGCCGGGGCCACTCTGGTTTTTACCAGGACCAAGCACATGGCCACCAAACTGGCCAAGCGTTTAAATTCAGCCGGCATGCGGGCTATGGATCTGCAGGGCAATATGTCCCAGAACAACCGGCGCCGTGTCATGCAGGGATTTAAAAACGGCAATTTCAATATCCTGGTGGCTACCGATATCGCTTCCCGCGGCATCGACGTATCCCGGATTGAACATGTGGTTAACTATGACATGCCGGATACCAAAGAGGCCTATACGCACCGCATCGGCCGTACCGGGCGTGCCGCCCGCAGCGGCGAGGCTTCGACCTTTGTCGAGTCCAAGCATTTTGGTCTGGTCAGAGCGATTGAGCGTTCCCAGTCCCAGAAAATGCAGAGAAAGACATTGCCCAGTCCGGCCTAAATCCGGGTTGATCAGCTTTCATGGCTCATCCGGGTAAAGCGCATTTTTGAAAATTGATACAGTTAAACCGGGAAAAAGCCGTTTCCGCCTGGAAACAAGAAAGCGGCTGACAATTTGACAAAAGGAGACGTCATCATGGCGTCTCTTTTTTTTTTACCGTTCGAGCAAATTATCAGCTTGTTCACGGTATATAATGTTGCTTTTATGTTTTTTTTGTGCAAATTTTATACAAGATGATTAAAAAGTGGCTCTTCGACGGAATGCATGGATTTTTGCGAGTTATTCTCCTGATTCTTTTGATGCCGCACTTTCGGTTCTGTATTTTCTAAGCCCCGCCAAAGGGGGATGCCCGCCCCCTTCGGCCTCGCTGATTTCAAAGAAAGGCAGTTTTTGTTACCGGCATTGCCAATTGATTTGAGAACCTGTTTTTGGGTTCCGTCCCGCGGTCCGTTTTCCCCCTTTTGGCAGAGGCAGGAAAATATGCGAACCTTTCGTCAGGAACATCAGAAAGGATCACTCGAATAAAATCTACACCCAACGTCGAGGAACCTAAAAAGTCGTCTGCAGCTGAAAGTTTGTTATCCGCATTTTTGCGGATATTTGCGCCAGGCCGCCCGGTTCAGAAAACTCACCTTTGCGGAGCGGGCGTTGTCCTTTTTAAGGGTAAGGTCAGTATTACCCCAATTATTACAACAGCGGTAAGCAATTATGGACAACAAGACTGATTCTGAAAATTTGCAAAATGAAGTGCATCGACTGCGACAGGAAAACGCCGAACTGCGGGATGAATCCCGGCTTTTGAAATCGGTGCTGGACAGCCTGCCGAATATTGTGGGCGTTCAGCTCCCGGATCATTCCATGCTGCGTTATAATCAAACCGGTTACGAGCTTTTGGGTTTAAATAATGATGGGATTAAAAACAGAAAATGCTATGAATTGATCGGCAGAAAAAAGCCCTGTGTTCCCTGTGCCACCACCGATGCCATTTCTTCAGAACAGCCGGCCGCACACGACAAGTATTTTCCGGAGCTGGACAGGCATTTCAACTGCCGGGCCACCCCGATATACTCCAGGGACGGCAGCCTGGCCTATATTGTTGAGGAACTGACCGACATCACCGCCTATAAGCGCATAGAGCAGGCGTTGAAAGAAAGCGACGAGCATCTGCGCACGCTTATGAACGCTACTCCGGACTGCGTCTGTTTTAAGGATGGACAGGGGCGCTGGCTGGAAGCGAATAAAGCGGATCTTGAGCTTTTTGGTCTGCTTGAAGTCGATTTCAGGGGCAAGACGGATCGTGAACTGGCGGCATACGCCGATCCCGCATTTAAGAACGCCTTTTTAAATTGCGCCCAAAGTGATGAAGCAGCCTGGGAAGCGGGAGAGCTCAGCAGAGAGGAAGAGGGCATTGTTCTGCCGTCCGGACGGAATCTCCTTTTTGAAACCCTGAAGATTCCCATTTTCAAC
>JBNJHA010000093.1:0-7016 GCA_051748085.1 Thermodesulfobacteriota bacterium | reverse complement strand
TTCACCTATAAAGTAATCGCATGTAGCTCGCCTGGAATGAAGTTTCAGCCATCTATAATCTTTTACACCGTCCGGAGTTTCCGGAGTGCATGTACATTCATACGGAGTGGAGGTTGCCTTGTTTAAATCCAAAAACCAGGATTCTTTCTCTATACAGGTGCAACTTTTCTCAATATTGCCGGTTTTTATAGTTAATTCAAAATTTTCATTCTCCCAGGAGTTCGATTTTATCTTACAGTAAAAATCTTTCTTTACGGTATCTCCATTATCCAACTCAATCTCGACGTCCTTGAACTTATGGTCTTCTTCATATTTATCCGCCGCATTTGCCTCGGGAGCAAAAAAAAGAAAAAAAGAAAATAGCGTAACCAGCATTGATTTAACAATCATAATTAACCTCCTTATAAATTTTCGAATAACGATTGATGGGTTATGTCTATCACACACCAACGCATGAACCATGCCATGCAATAAAATTGTTAAATATCGGCAGGTTGAGAGATGGTGACGGCCGGAATCAAAAAAATCTCCGCCAATATAATTGGCAGCACTCGGCGGTTCACCGGGATGAAAACGAACACGGCTACCTTCGGAAAAAACCGCGGCAGGCAAGCGCAATCGTCTACTAGTCCGTTAAAATCCGCCGGCAGTCCTGGCGGCATTTTTCAGGATCGCCCATTTCCAATACAGGTCCTGCGCTGCAGCGTCTTAAACATTCTCTATAAAGCCTGTCTTTATCCGCCTTATATTCATCCTCATTGTTTGCATCCGGATTGCACACTCGCCTAAGTGAATCTAAAATATAGTTTCTCTTATCTTCTCGACACTCCTCAACGCACGCCGGCAAATTTGTAGTTACTCCAACAACTGTTTCTCTGGTGGAACAAACATCAATACAGGACTTTGTAGCACCATGCATCTGCTTTACAGGCTCATAATTCTCAGCGCAACAATCAAGACATTTTTGGTCACCACTGGCACAAACCTTTTGACAAACGGAATTTGCGGCAATCGCTTGCGCATGCGGCAGGCACAAAATAAATCCGCTTACAAGCATAAAAATCAAAGCCTTCATAACATCCCCCAAAAAAACAGTTAAAAATTCGCATTGGCGGTAATAATAACCCCGGTTTTGTGCACAATCAACCCAACGTCGGACTGGCTGCCAAGCTCTCGACCACAGATCAGCAATTTGCATACCAAAAACATAATTACCTGAAATATAAACTCTTGAATTAAGAAGTAAGACGAAATTGCCAATTTTATTGGCGGTGAAAAAGCGGTTTTGCCCATATTTTGGGCATGTTTTTTGATACCCGCGCAAAAAGGTGTTTAGCGCGTTGCCGGAGGGAAACTAGATACTTAATTTATTGAACATATCCTCAGCGTCATTGCAGACAGTCAAATCACGTCCCGCATCAGTATCGGTAAATGTCCTGCAAGTGACCTCGTTAGGAATGGCTACGTCAAAAGGCAGCCCTTTTTTTAATTCGACCTGTTTGTAAAACAAGGTAATCGCTTGAGTTGTAGTTAACCCAAGTTCCTGAAATATATGCTCAGCTCTGCCCTTTAAATCGGGTTCAATCCTGGCTCTGACCGTGGATGTTTTACTCATGCTTCACCTCCATTTGATTTGCAAAGAAATGTAGCCCAAACGAGACACACAGTCAAGACTTACATAAAACAGAACCTTCCGCCTTAACAGCGTATCGAAAAAATCCTTATTGAGTTCTTATCCGGAAATGCAAAAATTTTCGGATTTAGAAATGACAGGCTTCCAATTCGGAAATGATATTTTTTTCTGTTTACCAAGGAAATTGAGTAATTATGAGCGAGCGTATCCCAATACGTGATCGAATAATTACAAAAATTGACGCAGTTAAACTGGAAAAGGGCCATTTCCGGATGGAAACTCGATAGCGATTTCGATTATACCAACGCTTGGGCAACCCAATAATTTTTAATAACAACATTTAATCTCAGTGCATTAATTCTTTTACGTGAGGGGCATATATTTTTCGCATGCGCATCGTCTTCAGACCTCGGGCGGGAATTTCTCCATGAACTTCTTCTCCGATTCCGCGGAGCCGATAAGAACCAGCTCGTCTCCGGGCTTTACGACAATATCCGGCTCGGGGTTAATGACAAGCTCGGAATCCTTCTTCACGGCCACCACACTGCATCCTGTCTGCTCTCTTATCCTGAGCTGCTCCAGGGGCTTGTGCTCAAACTTGAGCGTGGCTGTAACCCGAAAGACGTTCAAGCCTTCCGAAAGCATGAGCATCTGCTGGGGATGGAGCAGATTCATGATCATGGAGGCCACCAGGGAGCTGTAAGACAAAACCAGGTTTGCCCCGGCGCGGTGCATGGTATTAATATTTCGGTCCAGGCTGGCCCGGCATATGATCTGCGCGTCCGGGCGCAGGCGGCGGCAGTATATGGTCAGGTAAATATTCAGGTCGTCCTTGTGGGTGGTGATGATAATGGACGGTGTTTCCTTGATGCCCGCCTGAACAAGCGCTTCCCGATCCGCTGCGTTTCCGCGGATAAAACGCGAATCCCGTTCGGCAATGGCCGAGCGCTTTTCCACCACCCGGAAATCAACCTCGCTTTCTTCCAGAGCCCGGGCCACTGCCTGCCCTACTCTGCCGCCGCCCAGCACAACCACGGGGGCGGGATTGCCGCCGCCCTCCGCGTCATGGCCGATGGATCTGTCAAAATTTTCCAACTGGGACCCGGTCCCCGCCAACACAAGCACGGTAGACGATTTCAGGGGATCTTGAGCGGCAGGTATCATGAACTTGCTCTTGTCCCAAAGACCGACCACGTTCACTCCCGTAACCTGGCGCAGGTCGGCTTCGGCAAGGGTTTTCCCCTCAAGCCAGGTGCGCATTACCGGAGCCTCGGCAATGAGCAGCCGGTCAAAATTGCCGATGACATTCGCCTTCATGCTCACGCCCAGAACGCGCCTGGCCAGGGCCTCTCCGAGCATCCTGGAAAATTCAAACACGTGGTTGCTTCCGGCCAGCTCCAGGATGTCCACTGAATCCTCGACATCCGCGTTGGTCACGGTGGGCACCCGGTCGTTCACCTCCCGGATGGTAAAAACGATATTGGTGCTGGTTACATCGTCGTTCAGGACCAGAGCCATGGCTGCCTTGTTAATATTCAGCCCGCGATAGGTCTCGGGGTCGTCGAGTTCGCCCACCACCACGTTATAGCCCATATCATGCAGATCCAGGGTGGTCTGCAAATCATGAATGACAACCACGTAGGGAATGGAATAGCTTACCAGCTTCTGGATCAGGTTGATGGCCACGTCATCAAAATAAGTGATGATCACGTGCCCGGATGTGTCCGGGGAAAGCGCCTTGGGAGCCCGGGCCTTGTTCTGCTTTTCCAGCCACGGGGCATAAAAAAACTGGATAAAGGTGAAGGGAAGCATCACCAGGAGAAAAACGATCCCGGAGAGCAGGACCAGCACGGAAAAAAATCTGCCCAGATCGCTGTGAAAGGTTATGTCGCCGAAGCCGAGCGTGGACATGGTGGTCAGTGTCCAGTAAAAACCGGTCATCCAGGAGTATTCCCGCCCTTCATAAAGCATAAGGACATGGAAAAGGACGGTATAAATCAGAAACAACAGCCCCAGCACCAGGATAAATTTCGTCAGAAGCCGCAGATTGCCTCCGTTCTGGCGGTTGCTCAAAAGCAGGGACAGCTGGGTGGCCATGGTTTTCATATGCGCCCTCTTGACGGAATTTTGCACTTAACGGGAGAAGATATCCGCATTCGCCCCCCGGCTATTTCATGGCCCCGGCTTTAAACCCGGCAAAATGGAACCGAATGCATTGCAGTGGAAAGACCGTTCAAAGCCGAACGAAGTTGTTTATCCATCGCATAAAAGAACAGAATAAAATGTAGACAACGTAAAACAACGGGTCAAGGGAATATACGTCTTCACTCTCCGACTGACCGACTCCCTGAAGATTATCCGACACACAGCCAACGTTAAAGTCGAAAAGGGCAAGGCGCAAAAAGTTGAAGGCCGCAGAGTACTTATCCGTGGTTGAGAGTTTGAACTTGCTGCCGCTTTGCAGCCATGGATAGATTCAGGGCAGACCGCGGCAGGCAAGCGCAATCGTCTACTAGTCCGTTAAAATCCGCCGGCAGTCCTGGCGGCACTTTTCAGGATCATCCATTTTCCTTATAGGCACTGTGTTGCAGCGTTTTAAACATGCTCTATAAAGCCTATCTTTATCCGCCTTATATTCATCCTCATTGTTTGCATCCGGGTTGCACGCTTGCCTAAGTGCATCAAAAATATAGTTTCTCTTATGTTCTCGACACTCCTCAACGCACGCCGGCAAATTTGTAGTTATTCCAACAACTATTTCTCTGCTGGAACAAACATCTATACAGGACTTTGTAGCACCATGCATCTACTTTGCAGTCCCATAATTCTCAGCGCAACAATCAAGACATTTTTGGCCACCACCAGCACAAACCTTTTGACAAACGGAATTTGCGGCAATCGCTTGCGCATGCGGCAGGCACAAAATAAATCCGCTTACAAACATAAAGATCAAAGCCTTCATCACATCCCCCAAAAAAACAGTTAAAAATTCGCATTGGCGGTAATAATAACCCCGGTTTTGTGCACAATCAACCCAACGCCGGACTGGCTGCCAAGTTCTCGACCACAGATCAGCAACTTGCATACCAAAAACATAATTACCTGAAATATAAGCTCTTGAATTAAGAAGCAAGACGGGATTGCCAATTTTATTGGCAATTAAAAAACGGCCTTGCCCATATTTTGGGCTTGTCTGTTGAATTCCCGGATAAGAACTAGCGCGGGCCAAAGGACGGGATACGGAAAAAATCAGCGGGTAAATTTTTTGGTGGCTTCCTTTCTGGTTCCTCGCACAAATTTGTGCCAAAGTTTGTTGTTAAAAACCTACGATAAACACTTAACCACCTGAAGTTAAAGGTTTTTATTAAAAACTGTTGAATTGACTAGCCGCTGGGATTATCCAAATCGCTATCGCTGTCGGGATCGAAATAATATGTCGTTCGGCGCGGGAGGAATCTTCGGCTTATGGGGTCGATTCCGATCCCGATAGCGATTTCGATCCCGAAGAAAGAAATCCTAACAATATGAAATGTGTTGCACAGATTAAAGTTCAAGGTCACGGCGCATTTAGCCATACATTAGAGTTTGAACTTTTTGCAGCTTTGCCTCTATTGGGATATTTAGGGCAGCCAGCTAGTTCTTATCCGGAAATTCAAAAATTTTCGGATTTAGAAATGACAGGTTTCCAATTCGGAAATGAGATTTTTTTCTGTTTAACAAGGAAATTGAGTAATTATGAGCGAGCGTATCCCAATACGTGATCGAATAATTACGAAAATTGACGCGGTTAAACCGAAAAAGGGCCATTTACGGATGGAAACCAGCTAGCGCACAAGGGACTGATACAGGACGTAATACTTGTTTATATTGCTCACGTAGCGCACGGTTTCCTGGCCGATATCCCGCAAGGCTGCGAGCTCCACGTGCCTGAACCATTTGTTCGGATCAAGCCCCATCTCTCCGGCCAAAGCCCTCACCCGGCGTATTCTGGCCGGGCCGGCGTTGTAGGCGGCCAGGGCCAGGCGCACCCTGTCCCGGGGACGGATATCCTCCGCGCTGAAATAACGGTCGCGCAGGAAGTCAAGATACTTTACTCCGGCATGGATATTGTTTTCCACATCGTGTACATTTTCAATTCCGACATTGGGGTCCCCGGCGGTTGACGGGCGGATCTGCATGATGCCCACGGCCCCGGCATGACTCATTTTGGAATTGTCCAGACCGGACTCCTGAAAAGCCAGGGCCAGAATAAGCAGCCAGTCAAAATCATACATATAAGCGTATTTGCGGATGATATTTTCGTATTTGCGCAGTTTATCCCAATTTTCCAGATCGGTGGGATCCCTCAAAGCCGCGGCGTTTTTATAGTGCCGGCGAAAATAGATATTTCCGAGCAGAGTGCCTTCCTTATGCGTGTGCAGAAACCGGTTCAGGCTTTTTTTGAGCTTGGGGTTATTCTTGCGGACCATCCAGGCGATCTCGCCCCCTTTGCGCAGCTGCATATCCTCATGCACCGCAATATTTTCCAGCACCTTTTTCCAGGCCTCGGCGATATGCCTGTCCGCCACCGTGATTTCAAGAGCCCCGGAATTGACCATCTCCAGGATATCCTCGGTTTCCAGCTCCTCGCTCAAGACAACGATTTCAACCGGGTCCAGATCCTGCTCTCGGAATTCATCGTTCAGACGCTTCAGGCTCTGATAATAGCTGCTGCTTTCGCGCACCGCGACCCGTTTGCCGCTCAAGTCCCGAATGTCTTCCAGGGATGTACCCTTCACCCGGGTAACCACGACCTCGGAAACGCCGATTAGATACGGATCGGTGAAATCGACTTTTTTTTGTCTGCGCGGGGTTATGGTCAGGCCGGCCGCGGCTATGTCTCCATAGCCGCCTGCAAGTTTAGGAATAAGCTCATCCCTGGCCACGGGGATATACTCCAGAACGACCTGCAGATTTTTCTTGTTGATATCGGAATTGAGAAATTTTTCGTACCCTTTGAGCAGGGAATACTCATAGCCGACCAGATGCCCGTCGGAGACGAAAAAATTGGTCCGGTTAAGCGTTGTCAAAACCCGAATGTATCTTTTTTGCAAAAGTCCCGGCAGATCATCGGTGTAGGACTCGGTCATGTGCGCGTCCAGCGGAAGGCGGTGCGCCCTGTCCGCCGTTTTTCCCCCTGATTCGGGGATTCGTGCGGAATCGGCTTTAAAATAGTAATACCCGCCAACGGCCAGGATAAAAACAAGTCCGGCTACGAGACCAAACACAGCTCTTTTGTTCACGCTTCCTCCCCAAGCTTTGTTTTTTAGTAGCAAGCCGGTGAAAAAAATTCAAATCTAAGGTTCAGGAAAATACCTCGACTTCGCGTCTCAAACTTCGCGTA
>JBNJHA010000092.1:0-7345 GCA_051748085.1 Thermodesulfobacteriota bacterium | reverse complement strand
AATTTTAAAACGCAGCAATTTTCAATGGTAACCACGCAAAAAGATTCGTTACTATTCGCTACATTAAAAAAATGCTGAACAGATATAGAGATTCTTAATCGGATAAAAATTGGATTGGAGCAGGGATGTCGGAGCAAAAATTACGAGAAGAAACATTGGGAAATATTTTAGATGAAGTGGTGGAAAAATATCCGGATAACGATGCGGTCATATATGTCGACCGCGATTTCCGGCTTACTTACCGTGAATTTGGAGAACTGGTGGATCAAATGGCCAAAGGGCTTATGGCTCTTGGCGTACAGAAAGGCGAAAAGATGGCTATCTGGGCCACTAATATTCCGCATTGGGTTGCCTTTCAATTTGCTACAGCAAAAATCGGGGCCATCTTGCTCACTGTCAACACGTACTATAAAAGCAGTGAACTCGAGTATATACTGCAACAATCCGATTCGGAAAATTTAATAATCATAGATGGTTTTCGGGATACAGATTATGTACAAACAGTGTATGAACTTGCCCCTGAACTAAAATCGCAGCAAAGAGGCAGCCTGAAAAGCAAAAAATTTCCAAATCTGAAAAGAGTGTTTTTTCTGGGCCAGGAAAAACATCGCGGAATGTATTGTCTCCCGGAATTGTTGTCTCTCGGACCTTTGGTTTCGGATGCCGAATACCTGGCCAGACAAAAAGAACTTGATCCGCATGACGTAGTCAATATGCAGTATACCTCGGGAACAACCGGTTTCCCTAAAGGTGTTATGCTTACTCACTACAATATCGGGAACAACGGCTACTGGATTGGAGAAAATCAATTGCTCGGGCCAGAAGACCGGGTGTGCCTCCCGGTTCCTCTTTTTCATTGTTTCGGTTGCGTGCTGGGGGTTTTGGCCGCGGTCAGTCATGGCTCGTCCATGATTATCCTGGAAGGTTTCAATCCTCTGCTGGTTATGACTTCCGTGGAAAATGAAAGTTGTACAGCCTTATATGGCGTGCCGACAATGTTTATAGCTCTTCTGGAACACAAAATGTTTGATAAGTTTAATTTTGAATCGTTGCGGACCGGCATAATGGCTGGCTCTCCCTGTCCGATTAAAGTCATGCGTCAGGTCATAGAAAAAATGAACATGAAGGATGTTACGATTTGTTACGGATTGACGGAAGGCTCTCCGGTTATAACTCAGACCCGTGTTGATGATGACATCACCAAGAAAGTGGAAACTGTAGGCCGGGCCATGCCCGAGATAGAAGTGAGGATTGTCGATCCGGATACCGGAAAGACTTTGCCCGCGGGCGAATCGGGTGAAGTCTGTTGCCGGGGATATAATGTCATGAAAGGCTATTACAAAATGCCCGAGGCCACATCCAGGACAATTGACAAAGATGGATGGCTTCATTCCGGAGACTTGGGAGTTATGGACGAGGATGGATATCTGAGTATAACCGGCCGGCTTAAGGATATGATTATCCGGGGCGGAGAAAATATTTATCCGCGGGAAATCGAGGAATTTTTATACAATCTGGAAGGAGTGCAGGATGTCCAGGTGGTAGGAGTTCCCAGCCGGAAATACGGCGAGGAAGTAGGAGCTTTTGTGATCCTGAAGGAAGGATACAAATACGCCCCTGAAGATGTTCGGGATTATTGCCGTGGCAAGATAGCCAGATACAAGACTCCCAAGTATGTCGCTTTTGTTGATGAATATCCGATGACCGCCAGCGGAAAAGTACAAAAATATAAATTAAGAGAAATGTCAGCGGAAATGTTTTCCTGAAGCATGGACTTTTTTTTATTCCATAAAAATATGCGCCGAAAATTTTCAACTATTACAAAAGAGTGCCCCCATTGTATATATGTAATTCTTTTTTAAAGCTCCCGGAACTCAGCAAGCTGAGGGGGATTGTATTTGATTGCGACGGAGTCTTGTTTGATTCCGAACAAGTGAACATAAAATTTTATAATAAGTTCAGATCATTTCTGGACCTTCCGGAAATGACCAGAGATGAAGAAAAGTATGTTCATATCCATTCGGTAAATGAATCATTGCGTCATATTCTGCCCCCGGATTTACATCCCAAAATTCCGGAAATCCGTTCCCGGATATCCTATTCCGAACTTATACCGTATATGCAGCCGGCAGAAGGCCTTTTTGAATGTCTGTATTTTTTACGTTCTAAAAAAATTAAACGGGCCATTAATACCAATCGGACCAATACAATGGAAATGGTTCTGGATTTTTTTGCTATGTCCGGTTTTTTTAAACCGGTAGTAACCGCGGCTCATGTTGCCTGGAACAAACCGCATCCAGAAAGTTTGCACCGTATATTGGATGCCTGGAAGCTTTATCCGGATCAGGTTGCTTTTATTGGTGATTCCGTGATCGACCAGAGAACCGCCGAGGCGGCCGGAGTTTCGTTTTGGGCTTTTGACAATCGAGAATTGCAGAGTCGAATGTATGTACCCGACTTTATAACCTTGCGTGAATTTCTCGGGCAGAATCTTTAAAACGAAGTAACCAGTTAAAAAATTAAAGCAAAACGGAGGTCTTATTATATGCTACTTGCCAATTTTCTGCAGGCCGTGGCCAGCGTACTGAATACCGTACTGACCCTTTATTTCTGGATAGTTATAATTTCCGCCCTGCTCACCTGGGTAAACCCCGATCCCTACAATCCGATCGTCCGGATCCTGAGGAACCTGACCGAACCGGTCTTTTACCGAATTAGAAAATGGATACCCTTTACTTATATGGGCGGAATCGATTTTTCACCCATTGTTGTCCTGCTGGCCATTCAATTTGTCAAAATATTTCTCGTGCAGTCCATGTATCAGTCGGCCATGACCATGGGAGTAGGGGGCTGATAACGATTGTAAGTCTACCGGGGAGAAAAATATTTTCCAAGTATTATTTTTTCCATTGGTTTTAAGTGGTTAACTTGAATATGAATTTGTCGTTGCATAGACAGAAGCAAATTGGTTATAGTCTAGCATAAAGATTATATTTCAAGTATGGTCAATAGTTGCTAGATATTTTTTGTTTAATACATTTCAAGGAGATGTTTTATGTCTATATCCAAGGTCGATATTTTGCACGCCAGATTCGGCAAAAGTTTTTTTGGATATAATCGGCATGAAGTTGATGTCTTTCTTCAGGATGTTGCCGAACAAATAGGCGACCTGGCTGAACAACGGGAAATTCTGGGTGCCAGGGTAGAGGAATTGGAAAAAAATGTCTCTGATTTCAAAAGTAGGGAAGGAGTGTTGCAGAGCACTCTTATTTCAACCCAAAAGATGGTCGATGATGTAAAAACGAACGCGCACAAACAGGCCAAATTAATTGTCGAAGAGGCACAGAACAAGGCTGAGGGTATAATGAATCAAGCCCATAAAAGATTGGCGGAATTACATGAGGATATATCGGAATTGAAGAGACAGCGAACTCAATTTGAAGTCAGCCTCAACTCTCTTATTGATTCGCATCGCCAGCTCTTGGAAAAATCGACCCACGAAGATTACGAATTGGACGAAGCTGAAAACAAGTTAAAATTTTTGACCCGGGCTAAGCAGTCCTGATTTTATGTCCGACTCGTTTGCTTTTGTCGATTTTAAAGAGCCGGGTAAATGGTGTATTCATGTCCACGTTCAACCAAAGGCCAAGAAGACGCAGGTATCCGGAGAATACGGGAATTCTTTGAAATTGCGCGTGCAAGCTCCTCCTGTGGATAACAAGGCTAATTCCGCCGTGGCTGTTTTTTTGGCCGAAAAACTGGGATTGAAAAAAAAGGCGGTTTATATTTATAAAGGCAGTAAAACAAGAGAAAAAATTTTTATGATCGAAACCAAACGGGAACCGGAATGGTCCGTCCTGTTCAATCAATAAAAACACCATCTTTATAAAAAGGAGAATGGTCATGGAGCAATACGAATTGGAATTGCTGGCCAAGTTCGGAGACAAGGATGAAGAATTAAAAAAGCTTTGGGATGAACATTTGATGTATGAGAAGCAATTGGAAAAATTTGAGAACAAATCTTTTTTGACTCCGCAGGAAGAAAGCGAAATAAAATCTATAAAAAAACAAAAGCTGCAAGGAAAAACCAGGATGAATGAACTCCTGGAAAAATACAAGTCCAGGGAGGGATAGAAAAATGGAGACGACCGGGGCCAGAATACTCCTGGAGTGCCTGAAACGGGAAGGTATTGATCATATCTTTGGATTTCCCGGAGGGGCGGTAATAGATATCTATGATGAAATTCCGAATTTTCCCCTTCAGCATATTCTAGTCAGACACGAACAAGGTGCTGTACACGCTGCCGATGGCTATTCCCGTGCTACCGGCAAGGTTGGAGTCTGTCTCGTAACTTCCGGCCCCGGTGCGACGAATACTGTTACAGGAATTGCCACCGCCTACATGGATTCAATCCCCATGGTTATTTTTACCGGTCAGGTTCCGACTCCGTTGATAGGCAACGATGCTTTTCAGGAAGTGGACATCGTGGGAATAACCAGGCCGTGCACCAAGCATAATTATCTGGTTTCTGATGTCAGTCAACTGGCCGGCACTATAAAGGAAGCGTTTTACCTGGCTTCCACGGGCAGACCAGGGCCGGTAGTTGTTGATTTGCCCAAGGATGTAATGCAGGCCAAAGCCGTATTTGATTATCCCGAGACTATTTCTCTGCGTAGCTATAATCCCCATTATACTCCGCATAAAAAGCAGATTATGAAAGCGGCCAAGATTATGTCTCGAGCGGAAAAACCTATAATTTATGCCGGAGGCGGAGTTATTTCTTCGGATGGCAGCCAGATTTTGACTGACATGGCCCGAAATTTCAGAATTCCGGTCACTTCAACATTGATGGGCCTGGGCGTTTTCCCCGGAGATGACCAGCTCTGGCTGGGTATGTTGGGCATGCATGGAATTTATGCGGCCAATATGGCTATAAACAATGCCGATGTCGTGATCGCGGTAGGTGCCCGTTTCGATGACCGGGTTACCGGCAAGGTAAAAACTTTTGCTCCCAGGGCCAAAATTATTCATATTGATATTGATCCGACCTCCATCAGAAAGAATGTTTCAGTTCATTTGCCTATTGTTTCCGATTGCCGTTTAGGTCTGGAATCTCTTTACCAGGAGATGAAAACTTTTAAGGATATTGACTGGATCGAAAAGCATGCCGATTGGGTCAATCAGACATTGGCCTGGGAAGAAAAACAGCCTGTCCGTTATACTGATGAACAAAAACATATAAAACCTCAACAAGTAGTTGAAGAAATTTATAAATTGTCCGAGGGCGAGGCCATAATTTCAACAGAAGTGGGCCAAAATCAGATGTGGGCAGCTCAATTTTATCATTTTAAGTTTCCAAGGACGCTTTTGACTTCCGGTGGACTGGGGACAATGGGATACGGTTTTCCGGCCGCCATAGGGGCGCAGATTGCCTTTCCGGACAAATTGGTCATTGATATTGCCGGGGACGGCTCCATCCAGATGAATATTCAGGAACTGGCCACGGCCATAAGCTATAACCTCCCGGTTAAAATAGTCATCCTGAATAATGGCTATCTGGGTATGGTCCGTCAATGGCAGGAGCTTTTTTATGCCAAAAATTACTGTTCGACATGCCTGCAGAAAAATCCTGATTTTGTTCAGCTTGCCAGGGCTTATGGTGCTGCAGGTTTTAGGGTTGAAGAGAAAAGCGAACTTAAATCCACGTTAAAAACCGCTTTTGAGACGGATAAACCCTGTATTGTAGATGTTTTGGTTGAGCCAGAGGAAAATGTTTACCCCATGGTCCCGGCCGGTGCTTCATTAACGCAAATGCTTTTGGTTTAGGAGTCGGTTATGCGTCATATCCTTTCCGTCCTGGTTGAAAATGAACCGGGAGTCCTGTCTCGGGTTGCTGGTCTTTTTAGCGGTCGAGGTTTTAATATTGAATCTCTGAATGTTGCTCCGACCCTGGAAAAAGGTGTATCCCTGATGACCATCGCCACCCGTGGGGATGATCAAATTATTGAACAAATTGTAAAACAGTTGCGAAAAGTAGTCTCGGTCATCAAAGTCGTGGACATGACCGACATGAAGACCGTGGAAAGAGAAATGGTCTTGATCAAAGTCAATGCTGAAGGGGCTAACAGAGCCGAGATTTTGCGGATAGTGGATATTTTCAGATGCAAGGTTGTTGATGTCAGTTTGAATGAATTAACTCTTGAGGTAACCGGAGATCAGGGAAAGATCAGGGCTATTATAAATTTACTGCAGAAGTTCGGCATAAAAGAGTTTGCCCGGACAGGGACATCCGCGTTGCGGCGCAGTATACAGAACTGAAGTAAATCACTAACCAGTTTTCATCCGGAAACCTTATCTTTCTAAATCCGAAAATTTTTTAACTTCCGGATAAGAACTAACTATTCACCATATAAAAAAAATTCCAAAGGAGAAAATATGCAGGTTTATTACGAGGCGGATGCCGACATCGCGGTCATGAAAGATTCTATTATTGCGGTTCTTGGTTATGGCAGCCAGGGGCATGCCCATGCTCAGAACCTGAAAGAATCCGGTTTCAAAGTCCTGGTTGGACAGCGCTCGGGCAGCGCTAATTGGAAATTGGCCAAAAAACATGGCTTTGAACCGGTCAGTGCCGCTGAAGCGTGTAAGCAGGCGGATGTGATTCAAATACTGGTTCCGGACACAGTGCAGCCCAAGGTATATGAAAATGATATACTGCCTGCATTGTCTCCCGGCAAAACACTGGTTTTTAGTCACGGATTTAATATTCATTACAATCAGATAGTCCCGCCGGATGACATTGACGTAATAATGGTCGCACCCAAATCTCCCGGACATCTTGTTCGTCGTGAATATGAAAGCGGCGGGGGAGTTCCGGCCCTGGCTGCAGTTTATCAGAATGCTTCCGGAAAGGCCTGGGAAAAGGCACTTGCTTATGCCTACGGCATTGGCTGTACACGGGCGGGTGTAATTCAGACTACTTTTGAGGAAGAAACCGAAACAGATCTTTTCGGCGAGCAGGCAGTACTTTGCGGTGGTGTCAGCGAACTGGTCAAATCCGGTTTTGAAACTCTGGTCGAAGCCGGTTACCAACCGGAAATCGCTTATTTTGAGTGTCTGCACGAGCTAAAGCTTATAGTGGATTTGATTTATGAAGGCGGAATGAAAAATATGCGTTATTCTGTCAGTGAAACGGCTGAATACGGCGATTATACTCGAGGTCCCCGGGTTATCGGCAAAACCGCAAAAGAGGAAATGGGTAAAATCCTGGATGAAATTCAGAACGGGAAATTCGCCCGGGAATGGATTTTGGAAAATCAGGCCAATGCCCCGGCATTCAAGGCT
>JBNJHA010000091.1:0-7354 GCA_051748085.1 Thermodesulfobacteriota bacterium | reverse complement strand
TATAAATCCCGACCCCAGGGACCGTTGTTTACGGGATTGGTCAAAATTATCCCCGAAAAATTCTTTGAACTGATCAAAAAAATCTCCAAACGGGTGGCCATCTTTGGGCAATCCATTGAAAAATTCCTGCATCCGGGGAGTGTCAACCGTTTTTACCGTATATATATTTACCACGGCATTCCCGGCTTCTTTAGCCAAACCTGTAAACTGAGGAAGATCCTGGCGGGCGCAGGCACTGGAAGAGAGAAAAATCAGCATTAAAAACATTAAGGAAAAACTGGTGGCTATCTTTTTAAATGACATCTAAGACCTCCTAATAATAACAAATTAAATTGACCTGTCCCCGGCTCAGAGGCAGGGCGATTCTCCTCTTATCTCTTGACCCTGCCATTGCTCTGCGGTTCGAGGTCCGCTTCGGCCCGGGCGTGAGATATTCTTTTTCTCAACGCTGGTTTCCATCCGGAAAGGGCCCTTTTCCAGTTTAACTGTGTCAATTTTCATAATTATTTGATCACGTATTAAGATACGCTCGCTCACAATTACTCAATTTCCTTGTTAAACAGAAAAAAATCTCATTCCCGAATTAGAAACCTGATATTTCTAAATCCAATTTTTTTTAATTTCCGGATAAGAACTACGCTGGTTTCCATCCGGAAAGGGGTATTTCAATTTTAAAAATACACTTTACCCGGATAAGCCAGATCAAAACAACTTCATCCAAAATATCTAATTCCTATTGATCAAATGTAAAGAGGCAACCCAATATCAATTCCTGATTGTTAATTTTTTCCGGTATGCACAATACCCCCAGCAGACAACCACGCTATTATCCACGCAGGTTGAATCTTCTAAAATTTAATGAGCAAACACCTAAACATTCGCGCCAACAGCCGCAAAAAGACTTTTCAAAATCCAAAGGTCAAGATATAGGTTTTTTATTCAATTTTAAGATGATAAACGGGAGCAGCTGAAAAAAATGGACAAAAACGATATAGACCGCATCTGGCTTAAAAGCTACGACAAGGAAGTTTCTTCCAAACTGAATTATGAAAATATTCCAATCTTTGAATATCTGGACCGGGCCGCTGAAAAATTTCCCCGTCATTCAGCGTTGGTATTCAATAACTGGAAAATGTCTTATGCCAAATTGCGCAAAACAACTGAAACCATGGCCGCAAACCTGCGGGCGGGCGGCCTTAACCCCGGGGACCGCGTGGCCATAATGCTCCCGAATATTCCGCAGACCATCATGTCTTACTGGGCGGTGCTTAAGGCTGGCGGTACAGTGGTCATGACTAATCCATTATACATGGAAAAAGAACTCATCCATCATTTCAACGATTCCCGGGCCAAATTTCTGGTTACCTTGAATCTGCTCTGGCCCAAAATTCAAAAACTCCTCCCCCAATTCTCGTTAAACAAAATATTTATCACCCATATCTCCGACTGCCTGCGCTTCCCCTTAAATTTCATTTACGACCTTAAAATGAAAAAAGACAAGCAATCACCCTCGATTCCATACGATCAAAAAGAAGTCTTGCCCTGGAAAGCGCTTCTCAAGAAAGGCGAAATCTTTATCAAATACATGCCCAATCCCCGACAGGAAATCGCAGCTTTGCAATACACCGGGGGAACCACCGGAATCTCAAAAGGGGTAATGCTTACTCATTATAATCTGGCCGCCAATATTCAGCAATGCCTGGAAATCCTGCATTCGGTTGGCGATGAGCGCGATACCGTTTTGGGACTATTGCCTTATTTTCATATTTACGGTCTGACTGTCTGCGTCAATTTCCCCACGGCACTTTGCGCAACTATTGCCCCCTTTCCACGTTTTGTGCCCCGGGAAGTATTAAAAACAATTCAAAAACTCAAGCCGACGATATTTCCATCCGCCCCGGCTGTTTTTTCTGCTCTCCTGCAGCAAAAAGATATCGAGCAATTTAATATCTCATCCATAAAATATTGTATCTCGGGTTCAGCACCGATTCCGGTTGATTTGATTCACCGTTTTAAAGAATTGACCGGAGCAGAAATAATCGAGGGATACGGTCTGACCGAAGCCTCGCCCATAACTCATCTAAATCCTTTGCGCGGGGAACGAAAATATGGATCAATCGGCCTTCCGTTCCCGGATACCGATGCCCGGATTGTGGATATGGAAGTAGGCACTATACCCTTGCCCCCGGGTAAAATTGGTGAATTGACCCTCCGCGGTCCGCAGGTTATGAAAGGATACTGGAACCGACCGGATGAAACCGCCACCGCCCTTAGGAATGGCTGGCTATATACCGGGGACATAGCCTATATGGATGAGTCCGGTTATTTTTTTATTGTAGACCGCAAAAAAGATCTGATAATCTCCGGAGGCTACAACATATATCCCCGCGAAATCGATGAAGTTCTATTCGAACATCCTGATATCGAGGAAGCGGTTACTGTTGGAGTCCCCCATAAATCAAGAGGTGAAATAGTAAAGGCTTTTATAGTCCGAAAAAAAGATTCCAACCTTTCCAAATCGGAAATAATCGCTTTTTGCCGCAATAAAATGGCTGCATATAAGGTTCCCAAAAAAATAGAATTCCGCGAAGAATTACCCAAGACCATAGTCGGTAAAATATTGCGCAGGGCACTCAGGGATGAAGAAATTAAAAAGACGGAAAATAATAAATCCACGTCCTGATCATTTATCCTCGAGAACATTGTTTTTGTGTGAGCGTATGTCTGACGGTGAAACAGATTCAAGCCAGTTGCCAATACTCACTCAAATACATTCTTGATTCTTACTTACTTCCGGGATATGTTTTACCGTAAATGATCCGCTTTTCATTTGAAAATGATCTTTTCCCGAACTTAAAATTTTCAGGTAAGAACCATCTATCGGGAGGCCTCATGTACTGTTCCAAATGTAAATATACATCATTCGACCACTTGGATAAATGTCCAAAGTGCGGCCAGAATTGGAGCGAGACCAAAAAGGCGCTCAATCTTGAATGGCTGGGCTATAATGAAAAACCTTGGATAGACGAGGCCAGAGCTGATTTCGGATTTGAAAAAAATGACGAACCTCAATTGATTTCAGGCTATGACGAATCTGAAGACATGGAATTTACTTTTGATGAAAATTCAGGTCAAAATGAAGATAATGAAGTCGAAATAGAAGAACTTGCCGAAACATCAACGGATGACGGAATTATAGATTATTTTCAAGAAGATACAGAGGAAAGCGGGGAACCTGTACTCGAATTTGAATTGGAAGAAAACAAGTCCGGACCTCGAGAAAAGGAACCAGAAAATCTGGAGGATGAAATAGATATATCCCAACTGGAATGGGAAGAAGATGAACTAGGGGCTACTGCACCCGAAGCCCCTGAAAAGCAATCAGAACTCTCCGGACAGGACGATAATCTGCAAAACAAAGAAAAAAACGAAGTCGTAGGCCTGCAGGATGTGGATTTGGAAGAAATTGACATTTCCGAACCTGAACAGGAACCTGCCACCGAAAAACAAGCAACAGAAGATCTTGGCGGAGAAGATGATCTCGATGACCTGGACTTGAATTTTGATGATGACGAGGCAAACAGCACTGATGATTTCGATGAAAACAATAATACCCAAACACCCGGGTCGCAGGCAGAGGAAGACGAGGACATTGCGATCAATTTGACTCTGGATGACTTTGATGAAGATATTCTGGACGAGGCAGGTTTGCAATCCGAAAATTCTGAGCACAAGAAGACAAACACGGCAAATGGAGAAGATGCGCAGATTGAATTGGAAGAACTCGACGGAGACATAGACTACCCTGAACTGGATTTGGAAAAAAAATAAAAAATTTAGGACAGTTTTTTCTGGGTTATAATAAATAAGAAAAATTCTTGACTAAACGGAAGCAAAAGAATAGACACTTTCGCTGTTGCGCCAGTAGCTCAGTTGGATAGAGCGCCGGACTACGAATCCGTAGGTCGGGAGTTCGAATCTTCCCTGGCGCACCACAAATTTCAAGGGGTTAGGCAAAATTGCTTAACCCCATTTTTTGTATGAAATATGTATGAAACAATAAAAAATTTAGTGAATCGATACGGATTTTAAAAAATGGCACGCGATCCTTATTTTTCAATAGTCATACCCACTGCCGGTCAAAGGCCAAAAGCGTTGGCCAATGCACTTAAAAGCGTTGAAAAATCGATTCTCTATCTTCAATCCACCCAAAATATAAACACCGCGCATCCAGCTGAAATATTGATAGGTTATGATGGCATTGAAATTCAAAAAGTTTATGACTTGCCCTATGCACGTTGGTACAAATTCCCTTTTGAAGGACATTTCGGAAACGCAATTCGTAACGGACTTTTAAAAGCGGCTAAAGGAAAATTCATCATCTTCCTGGACGACGACAATGCGTTGACTCCACATGCATTATCTGCCTATTACCCCCAAACACTCAAAACAGAAATAGTTATTGGCCGCATTGACACCTCCCGCAGCTTCTCCCAAAAATATCTGCCGCAGAAAAGACAAGACGGAGAAATTATTGTGCAGGGAAATATTGATCCTCTTTGTCTTTGCTGTAAAAAGGAATTGGTTCTTATACGTTGTGGCGGATGGCGCAGCGAAGGAGGATATGAATCAGATTATTTGAACATCAGATATTATTGCAGACGGGCCCAATCAATAAAAATAATAAATCAAACTGTCGGAATATACGACGCAGGAAGAGGGTTGGATTGTTCGGGTATAAATGAGAGACAACGACGAGTAATGATTCTACAAAATGACAAGCTGCCTGATTCAAGGCCCAAATAAATGAAATTTTCATTACATCGCCCCACCCCGCAGAAAGCATTGTGCAAGGGCCAAATCAGAAGCCGCTAGATAGAAGCCACAAATATCAATTTTAGAAGATAGGTTCGCTTTTAAATCGGCCTTATTATCCGCGCACTTTCGTTTTCCAGATTAACAATACTCACTCCGTCCAGCTCCATATCCGGGATGGCCCCGGCAAATTCCTGCTCCGGATCGTTCCAGTAGACGACCCTGTGGCCTTCGGAATAAAAAAGCTTATTTAGGATGTCGGTAATTTTTCCTGTATTCATGCGCTATTATTAGTTAAAGAGAATTTATTTTTTTAGGGATTCTCACACAAATATGTGCAAGATTTTTTATCAAAGGCCTACAAACGCCAATCAAACAATTAAATTTAAAGGTTTTAAAGATTGTTAATTTGAATAACCGTTGAGATAATCCAAATCGAAATCGAAAGGATATGCCATACAGTGCAGGAGGAACCCTCAGCTTATGGGGTCGATTCCGATCCCGATAGCGATTTCGATCCCGAAGAAATAAATCCCAACCCAAACTGATGCACTGGACCCTCATTCTTCGCACCGGTGAACTTGGCCGTGGTTACTTTCTGGATCCCCGATCGGGGTCAGGGATGACGAAAGTGGAAATACCGAAAACCTTGGCTAAGACCCTAAAGTACGGGCTACCCACCATTTATCATTACCCGTTCTTGTTCGGAGGCAGAAATGATGGGCCTGTTACAGCGGTATCACGGTTCGACAAGCTCACCGTGAACGGGATAGTGATTCTCCCGTGGAATCGCAAGCGCCCGGCAAATCGCTCCCCCGCACACCCTGAGCCTAAAACCCCGTTCGCCCTGAGCTTGTCGAAGGACGCCTAAACTCCCCGCACACCCTGAGCCTGCCGAAGGGAGCCTGCCGAAGGGAGCCTGCCGAAGGGTGATCGGAAATTGCAATCCCTTGATTGATAAATGGAAAGTGCAATACTCAGAGGCACCTCAAAACGCAAACAACCGGTCAAAGCCATGAACATGCCTGATTTCCGGAATTTTAATCAAGATCACGGAATGTTGACACGATCCAGCCCGCGGCAATCAAACTCGCTGGACAGGCCCTGAATATTGAGCCACCATATCATCCGCAGTCAGCAAAACTACTCCCTCGGTCATGGCTTGGGCAACAAGAATGCGATCAAAAGAGTCCTTGTGAATACCGGGCAAATGCCCACTGCCATGATATGCGTACTGGTGATGCCCAATTCGGCATACCCGTTCTCCACTAGGCCCGCCTGAGGACTTCCAACTGGACACGAAAGTCATTGGAGGAAATCCCCCGGAAGCAAAAAATCCCTTTTGCTCTCCAGGATTTTACTCTCAGGCATTGAACGAAGAAAACTTTACCACAGAGGGTACTAAGAGCACCGAAGGTAGAGGAAGGTAAAATATTTTTCACCTCTGTGGTCTTCTGTGCCCTCCGTGGTTGGAGCCCTTCTCTTCGTTTTCCCTTCAAACACCGGCCTCACACCCTTCGGCCTCGGATTTTTTTCTCAGCCTCGCTTCCATCTCTTCAGCAGGCACCTCCTTAACCTGTTCATCTTCCCAGATCACAACAGGTGTGCCGTGGAACTTAGCCCGTTTAATCACCCTCCAGGCTGATTTACGGAAGGGGCGTTGGCTTGCCAGGATAAAGAGTCTTTATTTTCCAGATGTTCTGCCATTTTCCATCCTCCAAGAGCTTATTTGATCATAAGCATCCGCATCAAAGATTTTCAGCCCGTCCTTTTCATCGTTGGATATTTCTTTGGGCGGCAAAAACAAAGCATCAAATAATTTCAGTGTATCAGCCAATGATCTATACAGTTGAAAAAAGTTCTTTAATCCAGAAACGTATCTACGTTGGATAACGGGTGTAGGGATATTATGGCCTCCCTGTTCCACCCGGGATTTTACGCGCGCTATGGCCATACCGACATCTGGCAACCATAAAAAAGAGAATACAATGCTGTAACCCTGCTCTTTCATGAGCCCGGCATTGTTCAAAAAAATCATTCCAGTCCTGAAGGACTGTTTCTTTTTGGAAGGCCTTTATCTTGGGCTGGATAACCAGGCGGATGAAATCACCCAACAGCCTGGTGTGCTTCAAGGTGGAGCAAAGAAGTATTTGCGCGGCCTGATCATGTGAACCGTCCCGGGTCAAGTACCAAAATTCCCTGTCCAATCCTGACAACCTGTTCAGGATAAGCCGGGCCTGTCTTTTGGCCGTAACCGGACTGCGTTTTTGAAGCAGGTTGTCTTCCAGAATCTTATCCGGAATTTTGTCCGGAGCGTAACCCTGGATAAGGAGATCGGCAATCTTTCTGCTTTCGCTGACAAGCAGAGAACCGGCAACAATGTCACCTTTATAATGAGTCAAAATTCAAATGCTCCCTGTTTAAGACAAATAGATATGAAAACTGTCTGTAATGTTTGGTAATTCATATTGTTGCGAAAAATTATACTTACCAATAAATCTGCTCCGCCGCAAGAAAATTTAAAGAATCCGGCCTCAAA
>JBNJHA010000090.1:0-7410 GCA_051748085.1 Thermodesulfobacteriota bacterium | reverse complement strand
AAGCTCTCCGGAGTATGCTATTTCACTGCCTTCATCCGCGCCCAGCAATTTTAACGATCCTTTAAGCGAATGGAAAAGCCGTCCGGCTTCAGTCAAATTCTTCTGTTTCAGACTATCCGCCAGCTTTTCAAGTTGTCCCGGGGCCGTGCTCGCAAATTCAGCGGTAACCTCGAAAATAATGTCCCAATCGTGGTCAAACGTCCTTGTCAGGTAATCGAAATTTACAAGAGCCATGTTTATTCACCTGAAATTTTAATTATTTCACGCATGAAGGCCGGGAGATCATCCGGTGTGCGGCTGGTGACTATTCCGCCGTCCGTGCATACTTCCCGGTCCACCCATTTTGCCCCTGCGTTGCTCAGGTCGTCGCGAATGGCGTAAAACGATGTGACGGTCTTGCCTTTTAATATGTCCGCGGAAGCAAGCATCCATCCGGCGTGACAAATCGCTCCGATTATTTTTCCCTGCTCAAAAAAGTCGCGCACAAGGCCAACCATATTGGCATGCCGTCGCATATGGTCCGGGGCGTATCCACCGGGGATAATCAGAATAACGAATTCCTGAACATTGATTTCGCCGGGCCAGGAGGTTGAGACTGCACTTGTCCCCGATTTTCCAGTGTATTTTTTGTTTTTTTCCGGACCGATTATTTCTACCTCAGCGCCTTCTTCAAGCAGGCGATAGTATGGATACCAGAATTCGTGATCGTTAAAGATGTTTTCGACCAGAACGGCCGCTTTTTTGTTTTTTAGAAGCATAAATCCTCCAGATGTCTTTTGGGTTGCCGCCGGGAATTTCCCGAATAAGCAATTGAATACAGTTTGGTTTTTATCCGGGTATCTGTTCAGCAGATTTTTTGCGTGTGCTGAATAGTTACTAAAATTTTAGGTTTGGAAAGTATATTTTTTGTTTAACAAGGAAATTAAGTAATTACAAGTGAAGGCAATTTAATGCATGAGTGAATGATTCCGGAAAATGACGCAGTTAACCCGGCAAAAGGCCACTTAACGGATGGAAAGCAAAGTAACAATATTTCTGAATAAGATGCAAGGAGACTGTCTGTTGCAGGTTGAATCTGTCTTTAAAACTCCAAAACAAGCCCGGAGCCCATTTCCCGGAGCGGAGATTTTTGGGCCAAAGCAATTTTGGAATCGAGATCCGTGCAATGTCCGGCATAAAGAGTCTGCAGATTGAGTCCGGAGATGAATTCACATGTTTTTTCTAAAACCTTTTTTTCCGGGGTTTGCAGATGTAAGCCACCTATAATGCTCAAGATATTTTCCTGCCCGCAAACCCGGCGTGCGTGTTCAACTATATTGCATATTCCCGAATGTGAACATCCGGTAATTATGATCAGTCCACGCTCATCTTTGTAGGCCAGGGCGGTGTCATCCGGCAGCAGATCCGGCTCAGATTTCCCGATTTTGGTGCCTATGGCCACGTGCCCCTCAAAATCATTGTTTCTGGGTATCTGCCCAAGAAAGATAAGCCGTTCGGTTATTTGGACAGGTTCCTTGCTGAGATTCATTTTGTAGTATGCGGCCATTTCATCCGGACCTATCAATGGACCGATATTTATTCCCGGAGGAAAACCGACCCCTTTTAAGGCGTCAGGATGAGCAACGACTTCCGGTTTTTTATGTTTAATATTTTCCAGTCCGGCGATGGTGTGTTCCCGCATGAGCTTTTCCACGCCCCAGGTATGGTCCAGATGTCCGTGCGAAAAAACAAGATAATCCAGGAAAAGCAGACTGTGGCCCATTATATTCGCGTTATGCCAGAAGACATCACTGAAGCCGCAGTCAAAAAGAATTTTTTGCGGCCCGTCTTCGATTAAAATGGACAGCCCCGGCTCGGCCAGATAATAGCGGTCGATAAAGGTGTTGTTGTCGGTCAGGATATTCAGGCGCATGATATTTCTCCCGATATGTTCATGTTCGCTTGTATTTGTTTAGCATTTTTTTGAACAATTACGTTTGTTTTATTTGCTTATATACTTGCTTGCCGATGATGACAATGCTCGATGCTTTCCCGCCGGCTGGCCATTTCTGTCTTTGCATTCCATTTTGGGCGGGAATAAAAATTTCTTTCTTCACAATGTATTGATTATTTGCTTTAATGAAGTTCAGTCTTTTTGAGGAGGGCGATATGTCTCAAAGCGTGAAGCAGATTCTCGACCGTTTGCAGCCTGGAGCTTATGTGGACCGCTACGGAAGCGTGTATACGGATACATCTGATTTTATGCGTATTACCGGCGGGGATATTATTTGTTTAAAAAGCGGCCATTATCTGGTTCTGCGCGATGAAGTGGAAAGAAGTTATGGGATCGAGGATCCCAAATTCTGGGTCAAAAGATGCAAACACCTTGAATCCGGAGAACGTCGCCTGCTCAAGCTTGTATTTTACGAAAAATTTTCTTTGCAGATGGGGGAAATTAATATCCCTTGTTATCGCAGTCCGCGCAAAGAGGCTCGTATTCTCGATCTTGTACGCGGCGATTTCCGGTTTATGCAGGGATTTTCCGAGGAAGACGAGAAGGGCAATAATATTCGCATACTGAATATTGTAAAAGGCAAAAGGCTGGATGAGCGAATTTATGAACTGCAAATGGACCATAAAACCTATTTTTTTGATTATTTTCCGGATATTCTACGAAAATTCATTCTGTCCTGCGAGGCCATCGGGCATTTGCATGCCCACGGGGAAAAACACGGAGATATCCGGCGCGATCATTTGTGGGAGGAAAGAGGCAGCGGTGATTATATATGGATAGATTTTGATTATACTTTCAACTTTCATGAAAACCCTTTTGGCCTGGATGTGTTCGGACTTGGCGGACTTTTGTTGTATCTGGCGGGCAAAGGGTTTTATACGCAAAATGACATTGCCGGTTTATATAAAAACAAAAAAGATTTACCCGACATTGAGCAAAAAGATTTTTTGCTCTTGTTTAAAAACCGCTTTGCCAATTTGCGTAAAATTTTTCCTTATGTACCCCGGGAACTTAATTGGGTACTCATGCATTTTTCCTCCGGCGCCAATGTTTTTTATGAAACCGTGGATGAATTTTTAAGCGACTTGCGCCCTTGTCTGCAATGCATGAAATAAAAATTTACATCAAGGATGATCCTGATTTTATTTCGGAAACAATCCTTTATAATTTATACAGCAGGAGGCGAAAAGCATGGAAGCGAACAAAATTCTCTTGGCCATTGACGGTTCGGAAAATTCCAGGCGGGCTATCGATTATGTGGCCGATGTCATCAAGGGCTGCAACCGGTTTGAAGTCAAGCTTCTTTATATAGAAAGATTGCCGAATCGTGATTTTTTTGCGGATGAGGAGGCCTGGAAAAAGGAATGCGTCAAACAGCGTAAAGAAATCCATTCCTTTCTGGCCGAGGGCAAACAATTGCTGTCCGAGCGGGGTGTTCCGGAAGAAATGATTAAAACGGATTATGTTGAAAGCTGCCAGTCACACCTGGCCGATGAATTGACTTACTGCAGTCGAGGTACAAGCATTGCCCTGGACATACTGCATGTTTTGCAGACGGAAGGTTTTGGAACTGTTGTCGTTGGCCGCCGCGGGGTATCCAAGGCCGAGGAATTCATGTTCGGCAGCGTAACCAACAAAATTATCCATTCCGCCAAGGGTTGTGCCATCTGGGTGGTGGAGTAGCGGGTTTATTCCGGTCTAAAAACGATTATTTTATCCGCCGGAAAATGGACCGCGACCTTTAATTTGTCAGCCATCCAATTCATTGTCTTTTTGGAAAAGAAACTTATGTGGGTCATGTCCCGGATATAATGCCATTTTGTAAAATCCCGCTCCGGCGTTCTCAGTTCAGTCTTGACATGTAAACTGCCCCCCGGATTGAGCATTTGAAGTAAGCGGGCTGTTTCCGCAAACGGATTGCGCAAATGTTCCATGACCTCGGTACAGGTTATAAAATCGTACTTTTGGTCGAAAACCTCGAAGTGCGGAGCGAAAAAGGGATCAAAGATATTCATCCGCATTCCGTTTGCTTCCAGCATTCCGGGCAGGGGGGAGCCGGTTCCGCATCCAAAATCCAGTCCTTTTGAGTGGGCCGGATGCTTCAGGATCACAAGCTCGGCCACCGGGCTTAGGAATTTGATGTACCCGGGATCGTGCGGATCGTTATTGTGTGTAAGGTATCTTTTTTTTTCGCCTTCAGTTGATAAGTGATAGGCAGGAGGAACAAAAACGAGATCGCAATTAGCGCATAAATTATATAATCGGCTTTTGTCCTCATGGAAGAGGGATGCTTTTTCTCCGCACATGGGACAGTCCGGATTCAATTTGTTGAGCATAATGCACGCGACAAGTTATTTAAATTAAAGGAGGTTAAGATGAAAATATGCATCCTGGACGGTTACACGGCCAACCCCGGCGATTTAAGTTGGAATGCGCTCGAAAATCTGGGTGAAATAAGTGTTTATGAGCGTACACCCCGGGAGCAGCTGTTGTCCAGAGCCGGGAGGGCTGATGCGCTCATTGTGAACAAGGTCGGATTGGACGCGGAAACAATGTCCGAACTGCCGGAATTGAAATATATCGGGATCGCGGCTACCGGTTACGATCTGATTGATCTGGAAGCGGCAAAAGCCAGAGGGATCGCCGTCACTAACGTACCGGACTACAGCAGTCCGTCTGTAGCGCAGGGCGTTTTCGCCCTTTTGCTGGAGTTGACCAATCACGCGGCCCATCATTCCGAGGGGGTTAAAAGCGGCAAGTGGTCGTCAATTCCGGACTTTTGTTATTGGGATTATCCGGTAACCGAACTTTCAGGGCACAGCATGGGAATTTTCGGCTACGGCAATACAGGACGCAGAACCGCCCGGATAGCCTCGGCCATGGGTATGGATATTTTGGTCTGCACCCGTACCGTTCCCAGGGAGAATCCCGATGCTGTGGTTTTCTGCACTCAGCGGGAACTGATCGAAAACAGCGATGTAATTTCTCTGCATTGTCCGCTTACGGAATACACAAAAAAAATGGTTGATGAACATTGGTTGAGGGCGATGAAGGATTCGGCCTTGCTTATCAATACCAGCAGGGGGCCGGTTGTGGATGAACAGGCTCTTGCCAGGGCATTGCGAGAAGGCTGGATTGCCGGAGCCGGTCTGGATGTTATGGACCGGGAACCTCCGCAAGCTGACAATCCGTTATTCACCGCCCCGAACTGTTTTATTACCCCGCATATCTGTTGGGCGAGCCGCGAGGCTAGAACAAGGCTCATAAATGAAATCGCTGAAAACTTGCGGGCCTTTATGAGCGGTAGAACGCGTAATCGTCTGGTATGATGTTATCCAAGGGCGCAAATTATCGGCTCTTCGACGGAATGCATGGATTTTTGCGAATTATTCTCCTGATCCTTTTGATGCCGCACTTTCGGTTCTGTATTTTCTAAGCCCCGCCAAAGGGGGATGCCCGCCCCCTTCGGCCTCGCTGGTTCCAGGGGAAGGCAGTTTTTGTTATCGGCAATGCCAATCGGTTTGAGAACCTGTTTTTGTGTTCCGTCCCGCGGTCCGTTTTCCCCCTTTTGGCGGGGGCAAGAAAATATGCGAACCTTTCGTCAGGAACATCAGAAAGGATCACTCGAATAAAATCCACACTCAACGTCGAGGAACCAAATTATCGTAATGGTTGTCGCAACAAACGACGAATGGTGTCGTTATAGTCGGGGCTGTAATTATGATCAAAATCGCTAGCGCTAGCGATTTGTCGTGGTCGTAACCATTTTTGTAATGAAATAACGACTATTTTCATTTAAAATCCTGCCTATTTACCAGAATCCGACTTTCCACTCCATTGTCATTCTGAGTGAACGCAGTGAGCGAAGAATCTCTCGGCCGAATCAAGCCGACTCCTGAAACCATGTTTTAGCAAAAGTATATATCCCGCTGAATCTCTCGCTCTTTTCAAATGCTGCTACACCAATTCAAACCTCTGCACGGAGAGATTCTTCGGTCGGCCAAGGCCTCCCTCAGAATGACAAGAAGAGGAGGAGGTGTATCAAATTACCTGCCGGTACCGGTGCCATCGTATTTGTAATCGGACTGCACCCTGGTCAATGCTCTGCTCCGAGAGAAGATGATTATTTGAACGCTGCAACCGTATGCAAATCTATCAAGAAAAATACGGAACAGCAGAACACTGCAGCCGCAGCCAAGGTAAGGGCCGCAAAGGCAATTTTATAATGTCCAGGTTTATTTCCCGCCCTTTCCTCCAAGTAAAAAAATAAAGATGCCATGACCGAACATTCCACGGCAAACGGGGGAAATCCCAAAAATCCCGCTACAGGCATTTCAAAAAGTTTGAGGTCGCCCACAAAGGGAACCGTATAGAACCATTTTGAACCAGCCTGAAAGTTCCACAATTCCCACAAAAGACCGCAGACAGCCCCGGAATAGAGCCACATAATAAATTCATGCCATCTTCCAATGGCCAGGTTTAAAGTAAAGCTCGGTGCACCGCGTTTATACAGGTAGGGATCGATCAAAAAGATAAATCCGCCCCAGACAAGCGGAAAAAAATATTTTGGCGCGGCCAGCGGCAAAATGAGCATTATTGCTCCGATAAGTTGCATTTTTTGAGTATGACGGCGCAAATCGATTTTTGTGCGCGGCATTTTATTTGCGGCGCCGAGCTCGGACAAAAGGTTTTTTACCATTCCAAGCCCCGGAAGGACTGAGGCGAAGGAAAAGAAATAAGCGGTCCAGCGAACGGCGGTATTTTGGGGGAGGTTTATGTAGTGCCAGTTTTCGAGTCGCAGATTGAAGCACTCGAATATCAGCCAGACGCAGACCGAGAGAGGCATGAGCAGGAGAAATCGGAGCGGCTGGGCGAAAAGCAGTGAACGGTTCCGGAAGTGAAGCGCTCCTTCTCCGGTAAGGATAAACGGCCACCAGGCAAAGAGATAGTAGTAAGTGTAAAACGGATCAATTTTTTTGATCGGCCCGAGGTAAGTTGCCGAGGAAAATACGGCCAGGCTGAGTACGATAAGGGCCGCTGCAATTTTATTTTTATTTTGTGCAGACATAGTTTCAGGATAGAGGCGGAATCCAGTGCAGTCAATATCGCAATTGATAAAGTCTGCAGCGGGTTGGGCGGCTTGGCTGGATTTGAAAACATAATCAAGATTTCAGCAAGACTGTTCGTTTTTTAAGGCATGTTCCTGGCGGCCGGCAAGGCCCGGCCGGAGATTCTTCGCTCTCTGCGTTCACTCAGAATGACATCCGGGTGCGGATCGTAATTTGGCGATCAGGCAAACCTTGGCAGCTTTGTTAAGCTTTTCGGCGTAATGAGGAAGCGTTTCGTTTATTCAGAATGCCATTAGAAAATGGCTTGTATTTGGAGGCTCGGACGTAAATGATGTACAAACAACGCCG
>JBNJHA010000089.1:0-7447 GCA_051748085.1 Thermodesulfobacteriota bacterium | reverse complement strand
TTTCTGCTTTCCCTGAGCCCTCTCACCTTCCCCCATGAACTGGCCCGGGTCATGCTCCTGGAACAAATATTCCGGGCGGCGACCATTATTCGTAATTTTCCGTACCACAATTGAAAATTTTGGCCATTGACAACACCCCATTTCTAAACTTTTGGGTAGCCCGGCACTGCTAGCCTTCCCGGATTTTTACTTGTTTTTTATTCACTTTTTCTATAATTTCCATGTTACAGAAAGGTAACAAAAAACAAGGACGAAAGGACATGAAAACAATTCGATTTTCCACAAAACTGCTTATCAGTTTTTTCGGGGTAGTCCTTCTGACCATCCTGATCACTTCCGGGCTTACATTCTGGAAAATAAGCGAATCGCAATTCGAGTTAGGCGAAGATATAGTTAAAAGTACAGTGGTTCAGTTAAATGATTTTTTGAACATGGAAAATGATGTTCTGCAGGAAAAAATTAATTCTGATCTGAAATTGATGCAGGGCGAAATCGACCGTTTAGGACGCCCTTTTCTGGATGATATTCAAGAAATCAATACGAACATAACCAACCAAATCAGCAAAAAAACGCAACAGGTCAGCATCCCGACCCTTAAAATAGGCGGCCAGAAAATAAATAATAATTTCGCACTGGTTGACAAAGTCCAGGACATGGTCGGCGGTACCGCTACTATATTCCAGGTTTTGCCGGGCAAGTTGCTGCGGGTATCGACTAATGTAAAAAAATTAAACGGTGAACGCGCTGTCGGGACTTATATTCCTTCTTCCAGTCCGGTCTACAAAACTGTCATGAACGGAGAAACTTTCCGGGGTAAGGCCTATGTAGTCAACGCCTGGTATTTGACGGCGTATAAACCGCTTAAGGACAAAAACGGCCAGGTCGTGGCTGTTTTATATGTCGGGCGCAAGATCATGACCAATGAGCTGAAAAACATGCTGGCCGGGTTGAATGTTAAAGATAAGGGTTATCCGTTCATTTTCAACTCCAAGGGAGAATTCATCTACCATCCCAGCGAGGATGTGGCCGAGCAAAAACTCACGGATTTTCCTTTCGGGGAAAAAATGCTCAAGACTAAAAACGGCCTGGTTACTTATGACTGGCGTGGGGAGCCCAAAGTAACCTATATTTCTTATTTCAAGCCCTGGGGCTGGTACCTGGGTTTTGGCCTGGAAAAAAACGATATGTATTTCGGGACAAACAAGACCCTGGCCTGGACCACGATAACCAGCATTGTCATATCTTTTCTTGTATCCGCCCTTCTTATCTTTCTGGTAATCAAATCTCTCATAAAACCTTTACGGAATATATCCAAAGTATGCGCCGAGATGGAAGAAGGCAATTATGAAAAACGTATTGATTATAATACGGACGATATCATCGGCAAAACAGCCAGGTCCATAAATAATATGGCCCGGGAAATTGAAGACAGGGTTTTTTATCTGGAATCGTTTAAAAAGGGGATTTCCGTTCCCATGTTCAGCATAAACGCCGGCAATAGAAAAATTAATCATATCAACGATGCGGCCTGTTCTCTGACCGGAAATTCCGCGGATAAGGTCAAAGACAAAATGACCGGTTTTGAACTTTTTAACTATGCTTCCATAGACGAATGCCCGGTATGCGGACCGATTATTGAAAACGTCCTCAAACAGGGCAAGACATGGAACGGAGAAGCCGCTTTCAGCAATAAACTGCAGGAAGAAAAAATAATCCGGGTTAATGGATTTCCGACCGCGGACCGGAATGGAGAAATTCAGGAAGCGAACGTGATTATTCAGGATGTTACTGAAATTCGTCAAAATGAAGAAATTATGCGCAAGCAAGCGGAAAGACTTCAGGAAACAGCTACATCCTTAACCAATGTGGCCGACCTTGTAGCCTCTGCTGCAGAAGAACTGTCGGCGCAAATTGAACAAGCCACGAATGGAGCTGAGCAGCAGAATGAACGGGCCGGAGAAACCGCCACATCTATGGAGCAAATGAATTCCACAGTCATGGAAGTGGCCAGAAACGCATCCAATGCGGCCGAAGGCTCGGATCAGGCCAGAGAGCAGGCACAAGAAGGCGCGGACATTGTCAATCAGGTTATAGAGGCCATTAAGCAGGTCGATTCCATGACCGGAAGTCTGCGGGAAAACATGAATGAACTCAGCGGGCAGGCCGAATCTATAGGGGAAATTATTAATACTATTAATGACATTGCCGATCAGACCAATCTTCTGGCATTGAACGCCGCCATAGAGGCCGCCCGTGCCGGCGAGCACGGCCGGGGTTTTGCGGTCGTGGCCGATGAGGTCCGCAAACTGGCCGAGAAAACCATGTCCGCGACCAAGGAAGTCGAATCCGCCATTTCTTCTATCCAGGAAGGGACACAGAAAAATGTCCAGGAAACAGAAAAGGCTACCGCCGCAGTCGAAGAAAGCACCAAGCTGGCCGACAATTCCGGGCAGTCCCTGAAAAAAATAGTTTCTTTGGTTCAGGATAGTACGGATCAGATACGGGCGATTGCCACCGCTTCCGAGGAACAGTCCGCGGCCAGCGAACAGATAAACAGAGCGATTGAAGAAATCAACAGAATTTCGTCAGAAACTACCGACGGAATGCGTCAGTCCTCACAGGCCATTTCCGACCTGGCCGAGCAGGCCCAGAAACTGCATAAACTTATTCAGGAAATGCAGGAACAATAGCCGATTATCAGGGCCGGGAGCAAAACAATTATCCCGGTCCTGATTAATAAATAATTTTAATCCAGAAAAAATACTATTTTTCCTTGACTCGCTTAATCCTCGCCCCGACCTGCTTTAATTTTTCTTCCATTTTTTCATAACCGCGATCCAGATGATAAATCCTGCGCACATCGGTTTTTCCTTCAGCCACCAAGCCGGACAGAACCAGCCCGGCGCTGGCGCGCAGATCCGAGGCCATTACCGGGGCGCCGTTCAGCTTATCAACTCCCCGGACCATGGCGTTTTGTCCGGAAAGCTTGATCCTGGCTCCCATGCGGATCATTTCCAGGGCGTGCATGAAGCGGTTCTCAAAGACTGTTTCCTGAATCATTCCTGATCCGTTGGAAACGGTCATCAGGGCCATAATTTGGGCCTGCATGTCCGTCGGAAATCCGGGAAATGGCAAGGTCATGACATCCACTCCGGCCAACGGTTGATCATAAACGACTTTTATCCCCTGATTGAGTTCTTTGATTTCCAGCCCCATTTCGCGCAATTTAAAAATTACCGCATCCAGAGCATCCAAAGGACAATTTTCCAAAAGCAATTCACCCTTGCTTATTGCCGCGGCGACCATATAAGTCCCGGCTTCGATACGATCGGACATGACCTTGTATTCACATTTTTTGTCCCGGCACAGGGCATGTTTTCCGCATATCTTCAACACACTGGTCCCCTGCCCGGAAATATCCGCACCGCAGACATTCAGAAAATTGCATAAATCTGCGACTTCCGGTTCCCGGGCTGCGTTTTCAATAATGGTTTCCCCCTCGGCCAAAGATGCGGCCATGACCAGATTCTCTGTACCGCCCACGGTCGGAAAATCAAACTGAATATGCGCACCGGTCAATTTCGGACACTTGCCGATAATATAACCGTCTTCAAGATCAAACTCGGCTCCCATTTGCTCCAGGGCGGTTAAATGCATATCCACCGGCCTGGACCCAATGGCGCACCCGCCGGGCATGGCAACCTTGGCCCGACCCAGGATAGCCAGCAAGGGTCCCAGACAGAGAACCGAGGCCCGCATGGTGCGCACCAGATCGTACGGGGCCTCCGGAAGTATTTCCCGCGGTTGGATAACAACTTTTCCCGTATCACGATCATAATCCACCTCACATCCCAGAGTGGAAAGCAGATTTACCGTGGTCTGAATATCGCGCAAAGCCGGCACATTGCTCAATTGCACACCATTTTCGGCCATCATTCCAGCCATAAGTATCGGCAGGGCCGCATTTTTGGACCCGCTTATTCTTATTTGCCCATTTAAGGGAACTCCACCTTCTATGATTAATTTGTCCATAATCAAGTCCTTTTTAATAGCTTGGATTCAATACAAGAACACGGATATTCTGCATACACTTACTTCAGGCCATCCGGTTTTCTTATGCATGCAGAAAGGGGGCAACCGGGTCGCGGAAAAAGCACATAAAATAATCTACAAAAATTTGCTGAACAAATGCGAAGTTCTTTTATCGCGGTCCGCTGTAATCCGCAATATCTTCGATGGCGGATAAAACCTTGCCCTTTGTGGACAATCCTATTATTAGCGTGAAAAAACATCATGGAGGAATCAATATGAGTCAGCAGACATTAAGCATCATTAAACCTGATGCGACTTCGCGTGATTTGCAGGGAGCAATTCTGAAAATGATTCAGGATGCCGGATTAAAAATTGTCGGCATGAAGATGCTTCATTTGACCAAAAGCCAGGCGGAAAACTTTTATGCCGTGCACAAAGAAAGGCCTTTTTTCGGGAGCCTGACCGAATTCATGACTTCCGGACCGGTTGTAGTTTCCGTCCTTGAACATGAGGATGCCGTAAATAAATACCGGGGACTCATGGGGGCCACTAATCCGGAACAGGCTGAAGAAGGGACGATAAGAAAAGAATATGCCCTGGATATCGAAAAAAATTCGGTACATGGCTCAGATGCTCCTGAAACAGCCGCGCAGGAAATCGGATTTTTCTTTAACCAGCTGGAGCTTGTGGGCTAGAAAGTCATGCAACGGACCAAAGTCGGAATAATTGGTTTGGGCAACATGGGCGGGGCCATAGCGAATGGCCTCGCCCCCTTTGAAGACATTAAAATTTCAGGATATGATCCGGACCGGGCAAAGATTCTCGGTTTGCCGGGCATAAGCGAAGCCATTGATTGCGCATCGCTTACCCGGGAAAACGAATACATAATTCTGGCGATAAAACCGAATCTTATGGCTCAGGTCGTGCGGGAAATAACGTCCACTCTGGACGAGGACAAGTGCCTTGTATCCATTGCCGCTGGAGTGCGCGCGGAAAACATTTCAAAATATTGCGCCAGCGCCTGCCCGGTAATCAGGGTAATGCCCAACACTCCTGCTCTGGTAAAAAAAGGAGTCTTTGCCGTCTGTCTGGATGATGCCAGACTGACAAACGAACAGAAAAATTTTGCTCTCGGATTATTTGAACGGCTCGGTAGTACGCATGTTTTAGCGGAAAATTACTTTGACGCCTTTACCGCCTTAATTGGTTCCGGTCCTGCTTATGTTTATTATTTCCTGGAAAGCCTGATTGACGCGGGTGTGACCATGGGCCTGCCCAGAAAAGAGGCCTCCAATATGGTTACCTCCCTTTTTTCGGGCAGTACGGCAATGCTTGAAGAGCAGGGAAAGCATCCAACGCTTTTAAAAGAGGCGGTTACCTCGCCTGGAGGAACCACCATAGCCGGATTGAACGAGATGGAAAAAAACGGGGTCAAATCAGCCATAATTCGGGCAGCCCTTAAGGCCAGAGATCGCTGCCGGGAATTAGGGAAAGAATAATTTCAGTTACTCACCGTATATAATGCCGGTTACTTATTAGATCCGGTCACCTTGGAAATATCCATCATGCCCACAATTTGCCGAGCGACATCCTTAGGGTCAAAATTGGAGTCAGTCACTTCGCGTACGCAAAGTTTCCAGGCCCCGCTTTTATCCTGTCCGAGATATAAACCTCTTTGCACCGCCGATGTATTTTCCTGAAGCAAACCGGTTGTAAAAAACGGGCGCGCGTATTCAGCGTCTTCCTCATACCAGGCATAGCGGATTTCGTCCTCGTTTGCCGGTAATTCATCCAGATGTTTCTCCTGCCAGTCACAAGCATCGAATATTTTTTTTAATTCATCATGTTTTGTAACCATAAAAATTCCCCCTTTGATTTTTAAAGTATGCTAGCACTAATTATTTGCAACGGCAAACCATGTTTTAAACAAATCCAGAATGTTTTGGGAAAATGTAACTATTCAGCACACGAAAAAAAGTTCAGCCAAGCATTCGGCAGTACAAGATTGTTTGCAATAACCACGATCCTTCTGCCGTGATTTATTCTTCATACTAGTTCAGCAATAGCCCGCAGGATTTCTATTACCTCCAGAGTGTCCTCTCCCAGGATACGCAGCATAGGCTCCTTGCCCGCTTCTCCCCTGTCGGCGATTACCCGGACAAGTTCTGGAGATTGATGATTTTTAAGGGCTTCCAATGTTCCCCATTCAAGAGTTGAACCTTCCCTGTTCTTAATTTCCTGCGGTTCCTGCGCTCTGTCGAACCAAGCCGTGACCAGGTTTAATCGCTCAACGGCCTCAAGAATATCTGTATTGAAACGAATATTCGCGACACAATTAATTTTTACGTTTAATTTTCTGGCTGAAAGCAGAACTTTAGCCATGTGCGTAGACGATCCGAATGACGGACAACCAAACAGCAGTCGGCCGGACTTTGTCCGTCTTATCCGACCGTCAAATGCCGCTACATGTTCAAAAGTTTCCGGAAAAGGCAAAGCATGGGCTAAATTCATTCCGACCTCGGGAACCAGCTTGCTTATTTTTGTATTTTGACACAAATCATCCCGGGCGTTTTCCAATTTTTTTATAATACCTGAACATTCCCGGCTATTTAATTGAAACGCGAGATGATTTACAGGCCCCTGCCCAGAGCCAAGAGGAAATGAGGCCCGCAGGGACATATGTACAAAATCTTTAGCCCGGATTACCGCATTTTGAATATTTATGCCCCGGCCGAGATATGTTGCCAGGGCAGCTGACAATGTACACCCGGTTCCGTGTGTATTTCCGGTGAAAATTTTCTCCTTTTCCAGACAAACAGGTTTTTTATCCGGGACAAATAACCAGTCGCACATCCGTTCGGATTCAAAATGCCCACCTTTTAAAAGCACCGCTCGGGCACCCATATCTAAAAGAATTTCAGCCGCCCTACTGATTTCCTCCGCATTGGATATTTTTAAGCCGGTGAGCAATTCCGCCTCCGGACGATTGGGGGTCAGTACATCCGCCTTGGGGATCATTTCCTCTTTAAAGGCTTTAACCGCTCCGTCTTCCAGTAGTCTATCGCCGGACTGACTGACACAAACCGGATCGACCACCACCGGAAAAGAAACGTCTTCAAGCCCTCGGGATACCGCCTTTATTATTTCTTCGGAAAAAAGCATCCCAGTCTTGGCCGCGCGCACTGGAAAGTCAGTTATTACAGAATCCATCTGTTGCCGAACAAAAACAGCAGGCGCGGGATGAATGCCCTGCACGCCAAGCGTGTTTTGCGCAGTCAAAGCGGTAAGCACGGACAATCCATACCCTCCGAGCACGGTGATGGTTTTTAGATCCGCCTGTATCCCCGCTCCTCCACCGGAATCGGACCCGGCAATAGTCAATATGCACGGAAAAAATTCTGTATTCATTGTTCAA
>JBNJHA010000088.1:0-7647 GCA_051748085.1 Thermodesulfobacteriota bacterium | reverse complement strand
TCTGGGGTTTGATTTTTTTCTGGGCGGCATAGCCAAGTGGTAAGGCAGAGGCCTGCAAAGCCTTTATTCCCCGGTTCGAATCCGGGTGCCGCCTCCATTTTTTCCTGTAAATTCAAGCATTTTTCCTCGGCACCCCCGGCAAAATGCTTTGCCAGTTTTTTGCCACCCTTTTGCCGCCAAAAAAATCATTTCTTTCCCCTCTTTTTTATCTCCACCACCTCGGCCTTGCCTTTATCCCGAACCTTTCTTAACGTATCCTGATACAGATCCCCGTCCCGGTCGCTCGGAATAATGTAGAGGTCCATGGCCTTACTTGCATGGCGGCTGCCGCCTTTGCGGACCTGTTCCGGGCTCAGCACCCGACTCATGGCTGTCATTGTGCTGTGTTTTGTGCCGGGATATAATGTAACGTCCGGGTCAATGCCCAGGTTTTTGCAGGCCCTTTTCCACCAGCGGTTAAATTGGGTCGGGCCGAACGGCTCACCGGCCTTTACCCCAGAGACCCCGGCAACATGCCGAAACAGGTTTGCTGTAAGCTTCCTGCCACCAGTATTTATGACCATGGGCGAAGGTGGTCAGCTTGGCGGTGGAAGCCACAAGCGCCCCAAATCGATCGGTCAAAAAGATTTCGCCATATTCATTTTTGAGGCCGGCTTGCTGGGTTTTCAGGTACTGAGCAGCCGCAGTGGCTGTGTAATCCAAAACAAACGGATCGCGGATATTGCTTGTGGCCTGCCATCTTTTGATTCCGTTTCCGTTGACATGCTGCTATTTCTTCTTGCTGGCATCCAGCACAGCCCTTACAGTTTCCGCCATCTGCTGCTTAGCGATGGGTTTCATCAAAATGCCGTCAATCGCCAGTTCTTCTTCACGGCCCTCAATCCTTTCACTGAAACCGGTACAGAGAACCACCGGAATATCAGGCCGTATCTCTTTTACAGCATTGGCCAGTTTTTCGCCGGTCATTTGCGGCATTGTCATGTCGGTGATTATCAGATCGTATTTGTCAGGCCAGGCCCGGAACGCCTCCAGCGCTTCCACACTGCTGCTTCTTGCTGTTGTTTTATATCCGAGGCGGGCAAGGCTCTGTTGGTGCATCTTAACAATCGGCACTTCGTCGTCAACAACAAGAATGCTTTCATTGCCAGTGGGCAAGCCGGCAGGTTTTTGATCCGGCATTTCAACAGAGTGGCGCTCTGCCATTGGTAAATATATATAGAAGACTGTACCCGCGCCTGGTTCGCTATAGACGCTGATATGCCCTTTATGGGATTTGACAATGCCATGAACAACAGAAAGCCCCAGCCCAGTACCATGACCTTGGTCCTTTGTGGTGAAGTAGGGCTCAAATATTTTTCCTTTGACGATGTCCGGGATACCAACGCCGGTATCGCTGACCGAGATCTTTACATACATGCCAGCAGCCAGATCCATATACTCCCGATCAAAATTTATCGGTTGCGCCCCTACCTCCAGTATGCCTTCCATATCTGCCATGGCATGCAAAGCATTGGTCGCCAAATTCATTATAACCTGATGAATCTGTGTTGGATCCGCGTGAACAATCAGATTTTGTTTGTTTATATTCTGCCTGATCTCTATTGAGGCAGGCACCGTGGAACGAAGCATTTTTAGGGCTTCCTTGAGCAAGGGAACTACATCTACAGGCTTTTTTACCTGTCTTTCCTGCCGGCTTAGAGTCAAAATCTGCTTCACCAGAGCCTTTGCCCGCATCCCGGCGCTCATAACTTCCGAGAGATTACTGTATAAAGGAGTTCCGCTCTCTAATTGATCCAGGGACAGCTCGGTGAAGCCTAGCACGGAAGATAGGATATTGTTGAAATCGTGGGCGATACCGCCTGCCAAAGTCCCTATGGCTTCCATTTTTTGGGCTTGCTGGAGCTGTGTCTCGAGATTTTTCCTTTCTTGTTCTTGCCTTGCCTTATCCAAATATTCACTTAGAATAGGAGCGATTTGTTTGGCAGCGCTTTCCAGTATTTCTTGGTCTTCGGCCGTATATCCCCCAGGCTTGTTTGCGACAGCAATTTGTCCGAGCAAATGATCCCTATGGACAATTGGCACAGCCAAAGCATTTTCTAATTTGACATGCCCCTCTGGCAAATTGAGCCCTTCATTGGCGACCAATGTCTTTTTTTCATTAAATGATCGCCCCCAAAGCCCTCCGAAGGCGTTTGGAGAAAATCGAATGCTTTTGTCAGGAATTTGGCAATTTTTCCATATTTCCCGGGTCATTGTAGGACAGACCAATGCTCCGTCATCATCGACGTAGCCAAAGAAGCCGTAAAGACTGCAAAGGCTTTCGAGGAGTACGGTAAGCACATCACTATAGATTTTATCGCGGGGGGAGGTTAAAAATACATTTGCAATGCGGCTGTTCATCGTAATGATTTGGCTCTGTCGAAGCATTTTTTTCTCTGCCGCTTTTTTTTCGGTGATATCCCGGGTTAGAGATATAATCACATCTTCATTATTTATCTTTAGAACCCGGGCAGACATCAGGCCGTTTCTGATTTGACCGTCTTTCGTAATAAACTCAGCATCCAGATTTTGAACATACCCATTTCTTTTTAATTCCTCGACCAGGTAGCGGCGATCTTCAGCATTTTTCCATATACTTAAGTCAAGCGAAGTCCGGCCAATAACATCCTCCGGCGAGTAGCCCATGATTTGTGAAAAGCCCTGGTTGATATCGATATATAGCCCGTCTTCAAGCCTGTTGAGATTTATTGCGTCCGGACTTGTTTGGAAAGCCAGGCGAAACCGCTCCTCACTTTGCCGAAGCTCCGCCTCTGCTCTATATTTTTCTGTAATGTTTCTAAAAATCATTACAGCGCCAATTATTTGGCCAGCACTGTCCCTAATGGGGGCTGCACTGTCATCAATGTTATATTCCTGACCGTCCCTTGAAATAAGCAGGGTGTCATTGGCTAAGCCCACCACTGCCCCTTCACGAAAAACTTTATGAACAGGGCATTCCACTTTTTTCCGAGTATGCTGGTTGAAAATTTTAAAAACCTCGCTTAATGCCCGCCCTTTTGCCTGTTCGGACGCCCAGCCTGTCAGTGCCTCTGCGATCGGATTCATCCTTGCTACCTGCCCGTTCACATCTGCAGTAATGACCGCATCTCCAATAGAGTCAAGCGTCGTGGCCAAGTACTCTTCGCTGATCCTAAGGAGTTCTTCATTGGTTTTTTGTTGCGTGATATCAGTGAAAACTGTAGCAAATTGTCCTTCTCCTGGAGAAAACGCAGAAACAATGAAATACTTTTGCAAAGAGGGCCAAAAGGTTTCAAAAGATTCGGGCTTGCCACTCTCCACAACCTTTGCGTAAGTCTTTAAAAATGGAGCATCGCCGGTGCCGTATAGTTGGGAAGTACTTTTTCCCGCAGCCTCTTCTTTGGGGATTTGGACAATGTTTTCGAAAGCTGCATTGACGTCAAGGATTCGATAATCAATGGCCCGTCCCTGCTTGTCCTTTACGATTTCATGAAGGCAGACCCCTTCATTCATCGAGTTGAACAGGGCCTGAAATCTGGCTTCACTTTTCCTTTTTGCTCTCTCTGCTTCGCTTATTTCATCTATACGCCGGGCTTCTCTCAGAGCAATCGCAGCAAGTTGCCCAAACACTGATGCAATCCTCGTATCCTTTTCATCGAAATCGGAAGCTTTATTGGCAAGGCCCAGCAGCCCCACGGTCTTTCCATTATGAACCAAAGGGGCAAACATGACATTTTTCAGCCTTACGTGCCCCTCGGGCATGAAAGCCTGCCACTCGCTATTTTCAAAGTCATTTTCATAGGCCACTGCTCCGGTGGCATACGCGCAAGCCCGCAAACCGCGGATGGGCATTGGCAATTCTGTGTTGACAGTGCAGGAGAGACCCCCGGCATCCAGGAAAAGCACCTCGTTTTCATCACCGTTGGGACTCAAGAGGGCTACATATCCAGATTTTGCGCCAATCTGCTTTTTGCAAAGATCAAAAAGAGAGCGGGCAGTGCCGGAAAAACCTTCGTATTTTAATACATGTTTTGATCCTTTCATCAATGCATCGAGCTGAAGACGCAGATCAGAGGTTTCTTTTTGGGCTGAACGCAGTTGACGCTCAAGCTTCTCTATCTGTTCTTTGGCATCGGGATCCATCTCGCCCCTTATCTTTATTTGGGATTTTTTGCTTCTGTATCTTTTAAAATGCAATTAATCATTTATTATCTATGGAATTGACGTGGAATAAGCATATTACAGGGCAAGCTATCTGCCTGCAATCAAATTTTTAAGGCTTGGATGCTTTCTGTTTTTACAGATAGCCTTGTATTGACACATATCCACCCGCAATATTTTTTCATTGGAAGATGGGGTTAAAAAAGGTTTGAATGGAATCATTAGCGTTCAATACTGTCCGGTTAAGCCAGGCTGAATAAAGCACAACCATTTTTAAATATTGAAGAAATTGTTTTTTAAAGGTGTTATCGATTTGAAATTCTCCACTGCCAGCGATACGCTTTCCCGCAGGGGCTTTCCAAAAACCTTGCGGGAGGGAAAATGTAATGAACGTTGGCAGCACCGTTGGATGATAGTGATTTCAAGGACTTCTAAAAAACGAGGCATCGAATGCCTTGCTGGCCCCCGGGCCTGCCATATCCGGCGGGTCCGGACAGGTTTCATTGATGGATGCCTTATCGAAAACCTTTTATGCTATATTTTTTGTGAAAATATCCGAAAAGGAACCTATCTCCTTTTGGCAATGAATCCGCGATTCAAAAACCAGTACCGACAAAACCGATGATCCCGACTGATCTTGAAAAGATGACACAAAAAGAGATTCTGCAACTGTTTAGCGAAATGCAGGCAAAACTGTCGGCTGCAGAAGCCCGGAATGAATCCTTGCGCAATACCCTTGAGATGGAGTCTGGCATGCAAAAGGGGGAAACATCGCTGTTAAAGATCGTCACCGACCATATGCTGGATTTGGTGTCACTGACAGACATGGAGGGAAATTTCACCTTTGCCGGAAAATCCCATGCAATACTTGGCTATGATCCGGCCGATCTGCTTGGCAAAAACGTAATGGATTTTGTGCATCCTGATGACTATCAGTATGTGCTTGAAGAATTTATGGCTTTTGTGTCATCGGGTGAAAAGCGTACCGTTGAGTATCGAAACAGATGCCGCAATGGCGATTTCATCTGGCTGGAAACCATTGGGAAGATTTTGAAAGATGAAAACAAGATCCCTTGTGGAATTGTTTTTAGTTCAAGAAACATCACCGATCGCAAGCAGATGGAAAAGGCCCTGAAAAAATCGGATCGTTTAGCGAGTTTAACGGTTGACTCGCTTTCTGCACACCTGGCGATTCTAAACGAGAAGGGGACAATCATAGCCGTAAATCAGGCCTGGAGACAATTTGCCGAGTCCAATTCGGCAGAATTGTCAAAAACCGGAGAAGGTGTAAATTATTTTGACATCTGCGATAACGCAGGCGGTCCTGATGCCGGAAGTGCGGCAAACTTTGCTTCGGGAATGCGGGCTGTTTTAGCAGGTGAAAAAGACGAATTTATAGCAGAATACCCTTGTCACTCACCTACTGAGCAGCGATGGTTTATTGGCCGGGTAACACGGTTTCCGGCCAACGGGGAAACCCGACTGGTTGTGGCGCATGAAAATGTAACCATGCGCAAACAGGCAGAGGAAGAGCTTGAAAATTTTTTTTCTGTCAATCTGGATCTTCTCTGCATTGCTGATATCCATGGCAATTTTCTCAAGGTAAACAAGGAATGGGAAAATATGCTGGGCTATACCGCAGATGAGCTGCACAATACCAAATTCCTTGATTTTGTTCACCCTGCAGACATGGATGCCACACTTGCTGCAATGTCACAACTGGCCCGGCAAAAAAAGGTTATCAATTTTGTTAATCGTTATAAAAGCAAAGAGGGATTTTACCATTTTATTGAATGGCGGTCTTTTCCGAAAGGCGATCTTATTTATGCCGCAGCAAGAGACATTACAGAGAAAAAACGCACGGAAGAAGCCCTCCGGGAAAGCGAGACGAGGTTGCGCGGGATTATGGAATCCACACCGGATGCGATAATCATGATGGACCACGGGGGCGCTATATCTTTCTGGAATCCTGCAGCGGAAGAAATACTGGGGTATCGGGCGAAAGAAGCCATCGGGCAAAACCTCCACGAACTACTGGCTCCCGAGCGCTATCATAAAGCATTCCAGGCGGCTTTTCCGGAGTTTTTAAAAGCTGGGCGGGGTAATGCGGTGGGTAAGACGGTTGAACTGTCGGCCCTGCATAAAAGCGGATACGAGATCATGGTAGCCCTTACACTTTCTGCGGTTTCAGTCCAGGAAAGATGGCATGCAGTGGGTGTTCTTCGCGACGTCACCGAGCAAAAAAAGATGGAGGAAGAATTGACCCTGCTTGCCACCACGGACAATCTGACGGGTCTTTTTAATCGCCGGGTGTTTATGGAAAAGCTCGCCCGGGAAACGGCACGGTGCCAACGTTACAACAAGACGGCTGCGGTGATGATACTGGATTTGGATCATTTCAAAAGCATCAATGATACATATGGGCATGCCGGCGGGGACAGTGTTCTGCGTCAATTCGCATCACTGCTCACGGAAACCATACGGGAAACCGATGTTGCCGGCCGGGTGGGCGGCGAGGAGTTTGCCGTGCTGCTTCCGGAAGCAACAGTGCATGAAGCCGCGTCATTAGCGCAGCGGATATTGCACTGCGTCCGCAAAAGCTTCGTTGCAACAGATGCCGGGAAGATCAGATTTACGACCAGCATCGGTTTTGCCCAGCTGCAGGCCGACGATACCCATACAGACCAACTGTTGGCCAGGGCTGATACGGCACTTTACCGGGCCAAGGCCAATGGAAGAGACAGGGCTGAGGCAGGGTGTGACGGTAACAATGTCCCGGAATGCTGACTATTGTCAGGGCGTATCCGTTTTCCATAAGCAACCTGCCGGTTTAAATTGTCTATTCTTTTTTGTTTTCCTCAGATGACGGCAATGGCAAAGCCCGGACCATCAGTCTGGAATAAAATTCTATGGCGTGTTAAACCCAAGGCTTCGGGCAGCCGATAATACACATGAGCCAAAACCAAAAACGGGTATAAATGGGGGGAGAATCTGTTTTAACCAACAACCACAGCAGGTTGTCGTTTCGGCCCGAGGTGTCAATCTGTCAATCCGCTGTTTACTGCAACGCTCTTACCCTGTTTTGAAAGTTTATAAGAAAGTGGTGGATACAATTTTATGGTTCAAACACTTGGCAAGTTGGATTTGGAAACCTATCGCTTGTTTGTGGAAAACGCAAATGACATTCTTTATACGCTCTCTCCGGAAGGGGTTTTTACTTATGTATCCCCGAGATGGGCGGATTATCTCGGACATGATCCAGTCGATGTTGTTGGCAAATCTTTCGAGATTTTTGTTCACCAGGAAGACGTGTGGCTTTGCAAGGCCTTTCTGGAGAGGGTGGTTTCGAGCGGAAAAAAACAAGAAGGTGTTCAGTACAGGGTTCAGCACAAAAATGGAAAATGGCTGTGGCATGAGTCCAATGCCTCTCCGCTAAAAGATGCAAATGGAAAAATAATTAAGTTTTTG
>JBNJHA010000087.1:0-7666 GCA_051748085.1 Thermodesulfobacteriota bacterium | reverse complement strand
TTAAATTGCACTTGAAAAAACAGGAATATCAACAGGCAAAAAGCATGCTACTATACATAAGGTGGCGTTTTAATTCTATTTTAAAAAAATCACCCGCATATTCCAAACAGGTTGACGAATTATTAAAATCCATAAATCGCTCTCTGGCTGACGAGAAAGCTTGAAAATCAGGACATGGCGCGCTATATGCCTCTATCAAACAAGGATGTTAAACATTCAAAAAGGAGGTTTTATATGAGCAAGATTGGGCTGTTTCGCTGTCCGGACAATGAACTCAAATGTCCGCTTACAAGCTGCTTCAAATCTCTAAAGGACAGAGAACAGGGATTCGCCGGCTACTCGGAAACGGAACTTGTCGGAGTATTCACCCTGCAGAAAAACATGGAAGAAAACCTGAAGCTGGCCAAAATAATGAAGGCCAAGGGCGCGGAGGCAATCCATCTGGTTACGTGTTCATTCGCCCACAAAGGAGAAGGGAAAACCTGGCATTTGGGACAGGGATTTATTCAGGACACAGACATACTGGCCCGGGAAATCGCCAGTGCGACCGGCCTGCCCTGTGTCAAGGGCTCGGCTCACTTGCCCGCGGATTACGAGATAGAAACCTACACTGCATAGGGCCCAAAATACCTACTCGGGCGGGAGGGAGAGATATCGCCCGGAAGAATCCGCAACAGCTTACCTTTTTCAACTATCGGCATGCCTGCTTTATAGCCAGCCAAGAACCTCTTCGCTGAAATAGGAAAGTATAAGGCCCGCACCGGCCCGCTTTATGCCGGTCAAACTTTCCAGAACAACTTTCTTTTCATCCAGCCAGCCGTTTCTGCCGGCCGCCTTGATCATGCTGTATTCGCCGCTGACCTGATAAGCGGCCAGAGGACAGTCAAAGCTGGTGCGCAACCGGCGCAAAACATCCAGGTACGGCATGGCCGGCTTGACCATGAGTATATCAGCCCCTTCTTTCAAATCCGCCGCGGCCTCACGCAGGCCTTCCATAAAATTGGCCGGATCCATCTGATAGGATTTTCTATCGCCAAATTGGGGAGCGCTTTGGGCCGCTTCGCGAAAAGGGCCGTAGAAGGAAGACGCGTATTTCACCGCGTAACTCATAAGGGGCAGCTCCATATATCCGGCTTCATCCAGGGCCCGGCGTATAAACTGAACTCTTCCGTCCATCATGTCCGAGGGCGCGACCATATCCGCTCCGGCCTCGGCATGCGAAAGGGCGGTCCGGGCCAAAAGCTCCAGGGTCGGATCATTTTGCACATACTGATCGCGGATAAGGCCGCAATGGCCGTGCGCCGTATATTCACAAAGACAGACATCGGTTATGACCACCAGATCGGGAAATTTATTTTTTAGCGCCCTTACGCTCTCCTGAATGATACCATCCGGAGCGTAAGCGCCGCTGCCCTCGGCATCTTTTTTTTCCGGGATGCCGAAAAGAATAACCGCCCGAAGACCAGAGTCCACGGCCCGGGCCACCTGTTCCAGCAAACGGGGCAAACTCAATTGTGCCTGACCGGGCATGGCCTCTATCGGAACCCGCAAATCCCTGTCCTCAGTTTCAAGCACAAAATAAGGCTGAACCAGGTCCTCGGGCCGCAAAAAAGTCTCCCGGACCAGGTCCCGTACACCGGCATCGTGTCTCAATCTGCGGCCGCGAAAAAAATCATCCATTTTTTATCTCCAAAAGACGTAATTGTTAACCAAACTCTGACTCTTCGCCAAAAGGCATGGATTTGAACTTTATGCTCCCAGTCCTTTTGACCCCAGACTTTAAACCTGCGCTTTTCTAATGCGCTTCGCCGGTCATTCCATTCCGGGCGAAGGCTATGTCAAGCCGATTTCCTCATCCGTCAGATAGCAAGCCGGATCCGGAGACCACACATCGCCGTAATAGGCCTCGGCCCGGGCCCGGAAGTTGCCGGCGCATATGGGCAGATACTTGCATTTGGCACATCTGCCGGTTACATGATTCTTTTTGTCTTTCATTTTGTGCAAAAGGTCTATTTTGTCATCGGTCCAAATCTCGGAAAAAGGACGCTCAAAAATATTGCCGAAAGTATGATTACGCCAGAACTGATCGGCATGAACGGCTCCGTCCCAGGATATGCATCCGATGCCGCGTCCGGAATTATTGCCTTCATTATACTGGAGAAGCTGCATCACGTCTTTCGCCCGCTGCGGATCTTCCTTTAAAAGGCGCAGATAAACATACGGGCCATCGGCATGATTATCCACGGTCAGGACCTCTTTGGGTTTTCCCTTGTCAAAAAGAGCCCTGGTCCTGTCCATTATCAGATCAACAACTTTGCGTGTCTCATGATGATCAAGGTCCTCCTTGATCAGTTCCGATCCACGGCCGGAATAGACCAAATGATAAAAACAGACGCGAGGGACCTCCATTTCTTCCAATATATCAAAAATCTCAGGTACTTCCTGAACATTGCGTCGATTAAGGGTGAAGCGCAAGCCAACCTTGAGCCCTTCTCTCTGACAGTTTTCCACTCCCTGCATGGCCTTTTTGAAAGCGCCGGGCACCCCCCGAAAATGATCATGGACCTCCTCTCCCCCGTCCAGGGATATGCCGACATACGAAAGTCCCACTTCCTTCAGTTCCCGGGCCTTCTTCGGAGTAATCAGGGTCCCGTTTGTGGAAATGACCGCCCGCATGCCTTTGGAAACGGCGTAACTGGCCAGTTCCGGGAGATCCTTGCGGACCAGAGGCTCCCCCCCGGAAAAAAGCATTACCGGAGAACCGAATTCCGCCAGGTCATCAATCATCTGTTTGGCTTTTTGCGTATTTATCTCATCGGTTCCGTCCGGATCAACGGCCTGAGCGTAGCAATGCACGCATTTAAGATTGCAGCGTCTGGTCATGTTCCAGACAACCACCGGTTTCTTGTCCTTGGAAAACTGCAAAAGGTGCGAGGGCAAATCCTTGGACTCGCGACCATAACGCAACGGGTCCGAGGCCTCGATATTCGCGCAGTAAAGTTTGGAAATTCCTATCATCTATTTATTACCTCGTTTTATTTCAGTTCTCTGTCTTCCATCTTCTGTCCCCTGCAAAACATCCATTTGCAAGGGGGTTAAGATAGCTCCATGCGCGAGCTTTTTCAAGGAAAGAATAGCGGAGAATTTTGGTTCACCCTTCGACAAGCTCAGGGTGAGCGGCGGGGGAATTTGAGAAGGACGGAAGTCGCGGATAGCAATAAATGGTCATCAAAAACTTATTTTTTGCAGGCGCATCATTGCAGGGTATCGGTTGGCGGAGAGGCCAGGTGCATGGTTTCCATCAATTGGCACCGTGACTGTTTTAAGCTTTTGATCAATTCAAGCCTGGTTTCGGGCGGCAGGCGAGTAAACTCCTTTTTCCCGGCCAGGGCACTTAATTTACTCATTTCTTTTTTTATTTTCTTTACGCGCGAATTAAACACATCATTATCGGGCATCACGCGTTCAGCAACACTGGCCATTTGTGTCAATTCGTCCGCCAGACGCTGAAATTCCCGGGGGGAGATGCTCCTTTTTCTGGAGCGCCATGATTTAACACGACCCAGACTTTGTGCGATCCATTTAAACACAAAAGACTCCCTAATTATTCAGCATAATACACCGGATCGTCGTCCGGGGTGAAGGAGGGGCATTCAGCGGACAAAGTGCCCATGGCTAATGATGCGAATTCTCCATTCCGGCCAGCCGATTAAATGAAATTCCGCAAGCAGCAAAAAGAGGCTCTTCGACGGAATGCATGGATTTTTGCGAGTTATTCTCCTGATCCTTTTGATGCCGAACTTTCGGTTCTGTATTTTCCAGGCCCCGCCAAAGGGGGATGCCCGCCCCCTTCGGCCTCGCTGGTTCCAAAGGAAGGCAGTTTTTGTTATCGGCAATGCCAATTGGTTTGAGGACCTGTTTTTGTGTTCCGTCCCGCGGTCCGTTTTCCCCCTTTTGGCGGGGGCAAGAAAATATGCGAACCTTTCGTCAAGAACATCAGAAAGGATCACTCGAATAAAATCCACACACAACGTCGAGGAACCCAAAAAGAATGATCAAAAATCGCAAAGCCCCTAAAAAAGCATTGCCAGGAAGACCAGGGCGATACCGACAATAACCGGAAGCAACAGAGCTAAAATGACCCGGCCATAAGTAGCCGCATGCATATTCTTATAGCCGATCACGGTTACTACTATGGTCCAGATACTGCCGATAAAAGCCCCAACAAAGGGAATAACCCCCAGGATCATGGGTGAATTGCCGTAGGCCACTACCCTGAAAGTGCCTTCAAAACCCTGATCTCCGGCTCCACAAATTTTCAAAAGCAAATGATTTATGCCGGAAACGACAAAAAGGAGTAAGGTCAAAATCACGGGGTATATAATCAAAAGGGCCAGGGAACCGATCCCCATGACTCCAAGGCCGACAAGCCCCGCTCCCTGGCCGTGCTGTCCCATCATGGGGACAAATCCGAGCATCTGCCAGATAAAAGTGGCCACGGCCTGTATTTCGGCAAGTATGAGATAGAATACAAGCGGCCGGCCCAGGCCGGTGAGGGGCATCCCGGAAAAAAAATCGACCGGGGAAAACATAGCTTTTTTTATTGTTCTTGCAAACCCGGGAAAGAAACCCTCTTCATCCAGATTTTCCCAGGGTGTTTTTTTGTCTTCACTGTTTTGGGGATGCGGCGCAGCGGACGATTCGTTCCCGGATTCCTCGCTGCCCCCCATATTATCCAGCTGCGTCCAGATATTGTCCCGAGTCGTTTCTTTCTCTCCAGCGGCCTGCGGATTGTGGACATCCGCCTGATCGGCTTGATCACTGGAAGACTGCTCCCGGAAATCAAAACGCGTGCCGCATTTAGGGCAGGTCGCCCGTCTGGAACTTTCGGGAATTTTATCGTCCGGAACGTCTCGAGTGAACGAGCATTTTGGACATTTTATATGCATAAAGCCCCCTTTTTGAAGCGCATTTCCTATTTCTTAACTATACGCTGAAGATTTGGCAAGACCTTAAGGGGGCGTTAGTTTCGCGCGGAATCGGCTTAACTGTTCATCTCAATAACAGTTAAACCGATTCTTTGCAGACGCATCTGCACGGACTAGAGTATATCTTCAAAGGCCGATTTTAAATCTTCCAGAATCTTGATCACCTCATCAATTATGGCCGTATCCATCTTCATATTGGCCCGAAGCAGTCTGGTTTGACAGAAAATGTACAGGCTGTGCATATTCTGGGCGATCTCACCTCCCTTTTGAGTATTCAAACTGGAATCAAGCTCGTTTATTACATCCAGGGCCTTGCTGATAAGAATCCCTTTCTGCGCATAATCCCTGTCGGCAATCCTGTCCTTGGCCTGCTCCAGATATTTGACCGCCGCGTTAAACAGCAACACCACCAGATCTTCCTGGCTGGTGGTCTGCACTCTTGTCTGCATATATGCCATGGCCGCCGTCTGCATATCGATCCCCCCCTTGTTTAATTTATATTTTAACTGCTGCCGTCAGGCAATTGCTTCAACTGCGAGTCGAGCATGGATTCCATGTTGTTGTAGTATCCAAGAAGAGACTCAACCTGGGCGAATTTGGTCCGCAGTGATCGTTCATATTTATCCAGGCGCACCAGCTCGCTTTCAATCTTTTTGTCAATATTATCGACGATATCCTGGTAATTGTCCTCCAGGATATCAAACATGCCGTCCGAGGCGGTCAATTCACCAATGGCCTCCTTGAGCTGAACGGCCTTGCCTTCCTTGATGGATACGGAACCGGTGTAATCCCCCTGGGTCAGATTATCGATCTGCAAAGCCAGGCCCCGGGCGGGAGCCTCGGTAGAGGTTATCGTATTGCCGTCAATAGAGGCTTCCGAGCCGTTTATATAGGCGGAGGTAATATCTCCGGAGGCATTTACTGAATATTGCACATCGTATACCCCGGCCTGGGTGGTCCCCTTGACCGTGGAATAGACCTTAAAGTCAGAAGAGTGGGACTCGGCCACCCCATCCGCACTGAACAACTGGGCCACTTCCTCCGGATGTTCGTCCAGCGCGGAGGCCAGCTGGGACGAATTAACCTTGAGCAGCCCGAAAGTGGGAGATCCCTGTTCGGTATCCGTTGTTATTCCGATATTGCCGAGGCTGACAAGCGGATCTTCATTCCGGTCAAACCCGAGGCCTTTGGAGGCCAGGATACTCTTTATCCTCTGCTGGGCCATCTGAATACCGTAGTTACCGGTCAACACGGACCCATTTCCGGAATCATCAACCTTCTGCATCTTCTGCAACTCGGCCAGTGAGGCATTGACCTGTTCAACAAACGAATTGACATTTTCCGTTATCGCCGCGTCGTCGTTGGCCACGGTTACCTGCGAATTGCCAACATCCCGCAGGTTCAGAGTAACTCCCTCTATCAGGTCGGTTATGGTGTTCGTGGAACGTTCAATATAGGTGCCGTCATTCGGGAAGCCGTCCAGGGTCAACTGCGCATTCCGCGCGTCCTGGGCGGCAACAAAATCCGCATCGTCCACCGCTGCGTCGCCGTTGTCATCAAAGCCGTCCGGACCGTTATTGATGTTCAGGGTATTATCCGCTCCCAGATCCAGGCCGGTAAGCTGCAGCCGGTAGTCATCATCGGACATTTTGACACTGCTCGCGCGCACTCCGGGGTTGTCCGCATCAGTGTTTATAATATTTATCAAACTGTTCAGGGTTGCCCCCTCCGGGACATCAACGCTTATCGTCTCCGAACCGTAAGTATACTCAAAAGTGCTTGCGCCGCTGGAGGCAACCTGCGAATCCGGAGAGGCGAAACCGGCCTTGCTGACCATAATCGCATTCTGGGCCAATTGATTAACGCCCACGTTATGTGTTCCTTCCTCTGCGTCCGTGGATGCGGTGGCGCCCAGCACCGCGGAATTAGACGATGCCGCTTCTTTTATAAAAAACTCATCCACCGTATCCATGCCGGAAAGACTGCTCTTCAAGGTGACCAGAGAGGAATTGACATCCTCAAAGGCAGTGATCTTCTCTTCCCAATCCGCTTTCCAGTCCTGCAGATTCCTGACCCGGAACCCCTCGGCCTCGACCAGTTGGGAAATCATGGAGTCAAAATCGGTATCCGACCCCAGGCCGGTGAAACGGATCTGTCCGGATGTCAGATAATCAACGGAATCAATAGCCATAGTCTCCTCCAGAAAAAATTGCCGTCTTTCATATCTCTATAAACCCATCTGCAAAAAAGGTACCTGTCTGGCGATAAATATGGACTGTTTTTTCACAACGGATATTGCCGGCTCCCGCTACCGGTCGAATTAAAAAGGCCGGACCGCTTACGCGACCCGGCCCTTTTTATCCGAATTATCAACGTTTTTAGAATTAACCGCCGATAAGCTGCATGGCCATCTGCGGCAGGGAGTTGGCCTGGGCCAGCATAGCCACGGCCGCCTGCGACTTGATCTGGTTCCGGGTGAACTCGGTCATCTCGGTGGCCACGTCCACGTCCGAAATGCGGGATTCAGCGGCCTGCAGGTTCTCGGCCTGAATCTCCAGGTTGGAGATGGTGTTTTCCAGCCTGTTCTGCAGCGCACCCAGATTGGCCCGGATATTATCCTTGGACAGGATGGCCGCGTTCAAACCTTCCAATGCATTCTGGGCGGCATGCTGGGTGGA
>JBNJHA010000086.1:0-7842 GCA_051748085.1 Thermodesulfobacteriota bacterium | reverse complement strand
ACTCAAGGAGAAACCTTCGACGAATTATTGAGCAATATATATGAAGCAGTAGAAGGATGCATGTCCGTAGATGTTCAAGACATCTCAGTATCTGAAAAAGACAAGGTAATGGAGATAGCCGTTTGAAAGCGATCAGCGGCAAAAAATTCTGTAAGCTCGTTGAAAGAAAGGGCTGGGAATTGAAGAGAATAAATGGAAGTCATCATATTTACGCCAAAGCTGGAGAAAATACGCGCATTTCTGTTCCCGTCCACGGGAGCGCACCGTTAAAAATCGGATTGCAGCGCCATTTGATGAAAATCTCTGGAATTGAAGAAGGTGAATTATAAGTCCGCACATAACAAGGCGCTCGTGCGGATGCTCACTACGCTGCGCTTCGTTCGCACCGCACAGCTTGGCCGTTATGCGCAAAAAAGGGGAACGTATGGAATATAAAAAAGGCGATAGAGTTAAGCACCCAACCAAAGAAGACTGGGGGCTTGGAGAAGTTCTCGAAAAGAGCAACGGAGCTACGGTCCGCGTGTTTTTTGTGGGTGCCGGAGAAAAGACTTTATCTTTGCAATATGTTCAGCCACTCCAGGTTAAAGGTAACGAGGCAAGTAACGCTGTTCTTGATAATCTTAAAATCAGCAAATCCTCAAGCGGCATCAAATATCAAAGTCTCCCCCAATCCGTGCAGTTCTTTTTAGAAGAATTTCCAGAAGGCTTTTATGGCGCAAAATTCAAGGAGCATGAAAGAAATTACAAAGACAAAGCCCATTCCTTAGCCAACGATCTTTTAGGAAAAGAATCTTTTCTCGGTCTATTAAATTCAGAAGACTATTCTGAAATAGTGAAACGTGTACTAAAGGTTACCAATGCAACGAATCTAATATTTCCGAATGAAAAAATGTCGTTAAAGGATGGACTGCAATCTTCTGAAGCGCAGAAGCAACTTAGTCAAGCGCTGTATTCTCTGCTCTATGGTGAAGAAGAATTTGAGAATCGGTTTGTTGCTTTTGCCAAGGTGCTCGAAGATATAGATACAGCCAAATGGACAACGGCAACCTATTTCTTGTTTATAGTACACCCTGACAAGTACATGTTTGTAAAACCAACAGTTACGCAATATTCGTCAGAGCTGTGTGGTTACGAAGTAAATTACAAGCCGCAGCTGAATTGGCTCACTTACAAATCGGTTTTAGGCTTTTCAGAATACATAAAGTCCGAAATATCGGAGCTAGAACCAAGGGATATGATTGATGTTCAATCATTCATGTGGTGCATCGCTCCCGGAACGTGTCATGGCGCATAACAAGGCCATAAACTCGGACCCCAAGAAGCTACGCTATATTTCGGATCGGGTCGGACCTGCACAACCTACTTAAATGTCACTGAACATGTCACACAAAAGCCTTTTTTCTGCTTTTAAAACTTCTTTTTTACCCTGAAAATCAGCGCGGTAAGCGGCAATTGGCTCCTGTAGGGTGTACACGTCATTTTGGCTCTTCCCTTTTCACCGGGATATGCCACACATGATCTGGCAAAAGATATCCGATGGCTCTGGGCGTATTTACTCACGATGGGTTTTTTAGCATTGAAAAGATGGTTCTAAGGCCAATCTTGGGCTCTACAGAAGTCACTTGCATAATCAAATCAATAGCTTAACTGGCTCCGACCCCGTATCACGTATCACTGGCAGCCTTCGGCTGGGCAGCTGCCTTGCCGCAGCTAAACGGAAAATGCGTCGCATTTTCCAGTCCGCGGCGTCTGCGGTTGCAGGTCAATTCCGCCGTTGTACCTATTGGTTCTTGACAAACAACATAGCTGTTGTACAATTGTCATATAAACAAGTCTTGGGGGTAAGCAGTGGAAATCGTCATAGACACTTCTGCATTGATTTCGGTAATTGTCGGTGAGCCAGAACGCAAAAGGATCATCGAAGTCACAACAGGAAATACGCTCATAGGTCCAGGCTCTATTCCATGGGAAATTGGCAACGCCTTTTCAGCAATGTTTAAACAAAAAAGGCTGACACTGACAGAGGCTGAAAAAGGATTAGCGATTTTTAACGGCATCCCCATCCGGTATATCGATCCAGATTTTGTCAAGGCATTAAAATTATCCAAACAGGCCAATATTTACGCATATGATGCCTATTTTTTGGATTGTGCCATCAGATATAAGGCTCCGTTATTGACATTGGATAGAAAACTACTCGCATCTGCCCAAAATTTTAACGTTGCAACTCTGGAGGTTTAAAATGCAGGTTTTTACATATTCTGAAGCAAGACAAAAACTTGCCATGATTCTTGATCAGGCAGAAAACAAGGGAAAAGTACTAATCCGAAGAAAGGACGGCAGAACCTTTGCGCTGGTTCCTGAAAAAATCGCTTCTTCCCCTTTGGATGTGCCTTCTATCAGAGCAAAAATTAGCACAAAAGAAATAGTGGATATTATTCGGGCAGGAAGGGAGAGATAGAACCAGTCAGTCCAGACGACAGCCAGGGCCGGCGGTGTTTTGACAAATCGAGGGGAATTGAATTTCGAACAATTATAATCAAATCAGTGGAAGCCCTGGCTGCTCCTGGCTTCCGCCGTTGGGCCAATAAGACTTTCTATGGAAAACGGACAACTGAACTGGATCGCCAACTTCATCTGGGGAATCGCGGACGAAGAAGCATTAGCCGGGGAGGTGGCCCATGCCGACGACTGATACGAGCGAAAGAGGATCAGGCATACCAAAACGCGATGAAGAACAAGCAATAAATCAGCGGGGCGGCTGGAGCACGACCGAGCGCCGGAGAAGGTGGTCATCGGTATGCTGTCCGACCATACCGAGCTGTTCAAGCAATTCAGCGACAACCCAGCCTTCGTCTGGGCAGCTGCATTGCCGCCGTTCACCGCATCATACATACGCTGTTTTTATTTGACTGGAGTTGACAATGCCTGAAATAAGCCGATTTTATGGTATAATAGTGGCTAATTTTTCGGGGATCACAATCCACCACATTTCCATGCGCGGTATGGTGCCGAAAAAGTGGCCATAGAAATTGAGACCCTCCGTATACTTGAAGGACACCTTCCGCCCCGGGCGTTAGGTCTTGTCATTGAATGGGCTTCTCAAAACAAAAATGAATTAATGAAAAACTGGGAATTAGCTAAAAACAACCAGACACCAACAAAAATAGAGCCTTTAAAATAAGGAGATAAATGCCATGTTGAAGGATGTAGTTTCCGCCAAATATAAAGGGGGCTATAAAATAGAGGTGACATTTGAAGATGGCGCTACTGGAATTGTAGATTTTTCCAAGTACTTGAACCAAGGGGGGGTTTTTGAAAAATTTAAGGATTTAGAATTTTTCAAAAATTTCAGTATAAATAAAGAACTCGGAGTGCTGACGTGGGGGGATGGAGAAGTCGATATTGCCCCGGAAACACTTTATGCTGAAGCAACAAACTCCACCCTGCCGGATTGGATGAGCACAAAGGATTCTTCAGTGAACCTGTCGCTTCAGCCTACCTCGTAAACTCGGCGGCTGAGCATTTCGTTCGGCTATAAAACATTTGACATAGCATGAATACGGCGTTGTCATGATACCATTATGAGACTTCCCCCATTTGCTCAAACAGTTTCATTCTCAAAATTAGAAATCAGGTGGTTGATTGGGGTTCATTGACTTTTGGTATCTTGGTCCTTACAATAGGTCCATGAATAAAGTACCAATATAGGCACCTAAAAGGAGGTCGAATGTTACAGGCAAAATTTAGCATTAATGAAACTCAAGCCCAGTTTTTGAATAATTTTAAAGCCTATGGATTTAAGGATAAAAGCTCTATGCTTCGCAAGGCTATAGAACATTTCAAAAAAGAAAAGGAACTTGAAAGTCTAAGAAAATCCGCTGAGTTATATTCTAAAATTTATTCTGAGGATGATGATTTAAAAGAATTGACCGAGACTGCATTAAACGGATGGCCAGAATGACAATGCTGAAAAGAGGTATGATTATTGACGTCAATCTTGATCCGACAAAAGGTTCAGAAACCGGAAAAGTTAGACCATGTGTCGTTGTAACTAACGATATCTACAATGAAAAAGTTTTTGTTATCCAAGTTGTTCCAATTACTGAATGGAGTACAAAAAAAGTTCAGATAAAAACCAATGTTGAAATTCATCCTTCATCCGATAACGGTCTATCTAAAAAATCCGTAGCAGACTGCCTGCAGACACGTCCAATAGATCATCGTCATAGGTTGGTCAAAATTCGAGGAAGATTGTCAATAGACAAAATACAGGAAATTAATCAGTCTTTAAAGATTGTATTTGAACTTAATGCATAGGACAAAAAATCCCCAAAGACTAACCAAACACCCCTATATGCCAGGAAAGATATCGCTTCAGCCTACCTCGTAAACTCGACGGCTGAGCTTTTCGTTCACCATAGCACAATATACCCTAATCAATTATTGACAACCAGCCTATTTAGTGTGTATAATACACACAACGAAAAGTGGGGAAATAATACAAAGGCTCAAAAGTGACGGTTGGATTCTCCATCATACAAAAGGAGACCATCATCAATTTAAACATCCGGAAAGGCCGGGTAAGGTCACTGTTCCCCATCCAAGAAAGACATTCCTGTCGGGACGCTTCGAAATATTTACCGACAGGCTGGTTGGCAATGGAGGTAAGATTATGAAATTTCCAGTTGTAATCCATAAAGACAAAGATTCGGATTATGGTGTAACTTTTCCTGATTTGCCGGGTTGCTTTTCTGCTGGTGATACAATTGAAGAGGCTCTGGCAAATGCCCAGGAAGCGGCAGAATGCCATATCGAGGGTATCTTACTTGATTCCGAGCCTATCCCGGTTGCCAGAACCATTGAAGAACATAAAAATAAAAAAGAGTTTAAAAATGGTATATGGGCAATCGTTGACGTGGATCTGAGCAAACTGTCTCTTAAATCAAAAAGAATCAATATCACCATGCCGGAAAGATTATTAAATTCCGTCGATTATTTTGCCAAAAAGCATGGAGAAACACGTTCAGGGCTCTTGAGCCAAGCCGTTACTGAATACATGTCATCACATCAATAAAATCAAAATGGCGGACAAAGGCATTCCCTATGTGCTTGGAAGCCCTATCAGGGGATCGTGATGGGCAGTACAGTATTAGAATCAATGATCAGTATCGAATATGTTTTAAATGGGATAAGGGCAATGCAGATAATGTTGAAATAGTCGATTATCATTGAAAATTCAGGAGAATATTATGGTTAGAATTCCAAAATACAGAGAGCCGACGCATCCGGGAGAAATGTTGGTGGAGGAATTTTTGGATCCACTGTCAATAACGCAACGAGATTTGTCTAAGGCGATTCATGTTCCGTACCAGCGAATCAATGAGATTGTAAATGGGCGGCGCGGTATTACGCCCAGTACAGCTTTACGCCTGGCAAAATTTTTTAACATGTCAGAAGATTTTTGGATGAATATGCAGCTTCGTTGGGACTTATATCGTGCTAAAAATTCAGAAGAAAGAGAATTGCGTACTATAAAGCCCTATACGTCTTTTGAACACACGGCCCATATATAAAAGAACCCGCCGAACCAGTCAGCTCAAGTGACAGCCAGGGCCGGCGGCATTTTGACAAATCACACCACTGTCACCGCCTTACCTGCGGATAAAATACCCGCCCCGCCCGGCCAGCCGAAGCAAAAGGGCGAGAATTCCCAAGACAATGACCGCGAAAAGATGCACCCAATCCAATAGCATGGTGGTAGTCGGACTGAAATGGACATCCGGAAGATTCTTGGCCACGCGCATAGCCCCGGTACCGATTATCACCGCGAACAGAAAAACCCGTGCCCAGGCCCCGGCCCGCAATCTGCGGGAAAGTCGCCACTCAAAAAAGTACCGCCCCAGAAAATAGCCGACAAGGGCCAGAAAAAGCACCGCAGCCACATAATGCACCAGGTGGGTGACGTAGAACTGGGCCAGCCACCCCAACCCGGGAATATCCGCGATGTAATAGCGCTTGAATATGGGCATCTGGGCCAGTCCGGAGGCAGCCAGGACAAAGACCAGGATTTTGAAAAAAACTCCCTGCCACAGGGGAACAATCCGCTTATTCATCGTCGCCTCCCTCGGAGCGGTTTTTGCGGGCCAGACGCACGGCATGCAGGGCCCCGGCGGCTACTCCGGCAAATGGGGCGATGAGCATGGCCCCGGCCAGATCCGTCTCCGCTTCCAGGCGATCCGGGTACCGGTCAAGCCCGGGCCGTCCGGGATCCTTCTCAATCGCCTCATCCAGTATTTCAAACGGCACCGGGGAGACATACAGGGTGTTGGTCCCGCCGTTTTCATGCTCCCCGTAAATGAAGCCGGGCATTTCCCGGGCCAGCTTATGCGCCCGGGCCAGTATTTCCTCTCTGGGGCCGATGCTTTGAACCCCGAAGGGGCAGGCCTCTATGCAGGCCGGAATTTTTCCCGCCGCAATCCGGTCATAGCAGCGGTCGCACTTATACATGACTCCGTTCCCGGCATAGGAGGGCAAGAGCTTCAGATAAAGACCCACCCCGGTCTGGCGCTGGGGAATGTGCCAGGGACAGACCTTGTTGCACTTGGAGCCGCCCAGGCAGATGCGGTCGTCGATCCGGACTATCCCGTTGTCCAGCTTGCGGGCCGCTCCCCATGGGCACAGATTGGCGCAGGGCGGATTCAGGCAGTGCAGACAGCGCCTGGGGATGTTTATGTCCCAGTCTTCGCCCTCATAGCGCACATGCGCCCTTTGGATATACAGCCAGTTATACGGGGTCAGTCGATCAGAAACATCCCTTTTCTCCGACCAGTCCTGCACCGGAACCCGGTCCGGATACATTTTGGGGAAAGGCTTTTTGGGCTCCGGGAACTTGGGCGCGTTCACATCCCGGCAGGCATATACGCACTCCTCGCAACCGACGCATTTGGACAGATCCAGAAGCGTGGCCAGTTCCTCTCCCCTGGAAGCGGCGGCAAACGTGGAAGGCAGGACAACGGCGGCTGCTCCCACCCCCAATGATTTCATAAAACCGCGCCGGGACAGTTTTCCTTTCATATTCCCTCCCCGGATAAAAATTTCTGCCTAAAATTGGCTCTCGGACAAAACAAACGGATTTTGTATTTCTTGGCCGCTCCATTTTTTGGAAAGGATCCAAACGGCCTGTTACGCCCCGGGCATGACCGGAACCAGATCAATAATTCCGATCTTATCCAAAAATACATATAGAACAATCAGCCCTCCGGCCAAGAGCATTATCCAGCCCAGCACGTAACCCCAATAATACTTTCCCCGACTCAACTTAAAAAGAATATAACCGGGAAGAATTATAAACAGAATGGTCTCCCCGATCCCGCCGACCACATCCAATGCGGAAAGAAATATATCCGGATAAATCAGGGCTACTACCAGAGGCGGAACAAACGAAAGCGCGGCCACAAGAAGCTTGTTTTGGGTATTCAGATATGTATCGGTCATATCCCGGATAAACCCGAACAGGCCGGTGCCGTTGGCGATATACGAGGCAGTCACCGCCAGAAAGGCAAACACGAATCCGGATATTTCGAAAACCCTGGAATGAAGCAGCCTGTCCATGGGTATTGTCGCCGGGAGATCATGCCAATAGGCCTCTTCAATGCTGTTCGGATCCAGGCCCATCCTTTGCAGCGTGCCCAGGACGATAAGCACCCAGACCAGATTTATGACCAGCCCCAGGCCGACACCGATGAATATGGCCTTGCGCGTGGCTCGGACATCATGATTCAGGGAACGGGAAACAGTGGGTATTATATTGTGGAAATGAAAAGCGGAGACCGCAACCGG